>NZ_DASYDG010000053.1:0-20982 GCF_036499745.1 Pinirhizobacter sp. | reverse complement strand
ACCAGGAAACCCGGCAGGAAATTGAAGCTCGACAGGATCGAGACGGCGATGGCGAAGACCACGCCCCAGGCGATGAAATGACGGAAGACAAAGGAAAAGGCGGACATGGCGTTCTTGAACCCCGTGGCGATGGCGTAGCCAGCTTCCCTGCCCCCATCGCGGCCACGCAAGGACATTGCGACGAACGAAGGGCTGGGCGGCACCAGCGCACTCCCCTGGGACTAAATCTCCCCTGGTGCTTTGTACGTGAATGTCAGCCTTCAAGCCTAGCAGGGCATGCGGCCTCTAACGCGCCGGCATGAACCGGGTGTTTCGAAGCAGCCCCGCCGAAACCAGCGAGACAATAACCCCCACGGGGAATATCTCGGCAAACGTCATCGGCCAGCGATAGAAGGGGTTGGCGTATTGGACCTTGAACTGCTCCATCTCGGCCTTGAACTGCGCCAGTGCCGCGCCGGAGACACCCCTCGCCTCCTGCTGGGCGACCATGGCCCGGGCGTAGCTGGCGGCGAAATCGACGTGGGCGATAGCGCAGGACACTTCCCAGGCGAACACGTACACCACCCCCGCGACGAAGCTGATACCAAGGCCCAGCCCCAGCGCGGGCCAGAACCTGATCACCCCGCCCAGGTCAACGTCGCGTCGGCGCTTGATGGCAAGGAACACCGCGCTCAGGGCGATCAGCATCATCAGATAACCGACCAGCATGCCGTAGTGCATCATCGCCTGGCCGCTCATGCTGAGCGTCAGGACGGACAGCGGCACACCCACGACGATGCCTGCGATCAGGCCGTAGATCAGGATATATCGAAGCATTTACAGATTCCCCATGGGTCAGGTCGAGCGCTCATCGAACCTGACACGACAGCACAAATCCATCGCCCAAATGGGTGATTGGCGGGAAATCCCCCCTTTCCACGACAGATCAACCAATGAGCCCCAGTTCACGCGCCCGGTTGACGGCGTCGGTTCGGCGCACCGCACCCAGTTTCTCGTAAAGGCGCGCAAGGTGGGTCTTGACCGTGTTGGGGGAAACCTCCAGCCGGCGGGCGATCTCCTTGTTGGAGCGGCCGGCAGCCAATTCCTTCAGCACGATGAGTTCACGTGGGCTGATACCGAGGGAAGCGACGGCCTGGGGGTTGCCGTCGAACGGCGCCGCCCTGGGGGCGGCCACCAGCCGCGCGCCAAGGAAGATGCCGAGCGCCAGGAAGGCGGCGGCGACAAGCGCAAGATAGATTTCGCCCGGTCGCGACCGCGCCAGGCTGTAGTAATCGAGCCATTGAAGCGCGAGCGCCCCAGCCGCCAGGGCCGCGCCGTAAGCCGCGACCGATTTCCATATGCCCCGCTTCATGGCGGGAGATTAGCGCACCGATGGTTCCATGCCGAACCCGCTTTGCCGGGTTAGTGCTTGCCGCCCTTCGATCCGGGGCTCGATCCGATATCGCCCGGTTGTCCCGTCTTTGGCTTGTTCGGTTCGGGCACCGGTTTGCCTTCGGTCCGCGCCTTCTTCTCGATATCCTGGCCGGGCACGGCCGGCGGCCGATTTTTTTCGTTCGCCATGGCGATGTCTTCCGTCGGTGGATGCGTGGCTCGACGCTAGGACGATCACCGTGCACGCATGGTGACTTCTACGCGAACAGGATGGCCGCGTAGTTGCGCGCGCCGTGGATGACGTGGAGCACGTCAATGCGAGCTGATTGCTCGACCACACGATAGAAGATCTGATAACTGCCATAGACGCGATGCCGCACGCCCATGTGCTCGTAGCGAGATACAAGCGGGAAGGCGAGTGGCATATCGGCAAGACCGTTGCACATTTGGCGCAAGTCCTGCACAAAAGTGAGTGCGCGGCGAGGATTGTCTCGGGCGATGTAGTCACCGATAGCCTCGAGATCCGCCTCGGCGTCGGGCAGTATGCGAACAATCACTCTTTGTCGTTCACCATCGCCGAATACTTCCTTTCGAGCCGGTCAAACACCTGGTCAGAAGACTTGCCGCGACCTGCTTCAGAATCAGCAACCCCACGCGCGACAACGGCATCGAGCGCATCGAGCTGCGCCTCGCGCTCCTGGATCAGCCGCACCCCTTCGCGCAGCACTTCGCTTTTCGAACCATATCGGCCGGACGTAACCAGGGTGGTCACGTATGCCTCAAGCCGCTGGCCGAGATCGCCGCTGATCATGCCCATGTCCTCTCGCGAATCATGGCCTGATACTGCCCTTGTTATTAACTATTATCAAGTCAGTCGCCCTCGCCATCCGCCCGATATAGTCGGCTTTGACCAGCTATCCGACTGATCAACAAAGAAAAAGCCCGGCGCCGCTGAAGCGGCGCCGGGCTTTCAACGCGGCGTCATCAACGGAAGATGTTGAACAGGCCGCTACGCAGGTAGATGTCGAAATTGGCCACGTTCAGCGTGCCGATGCCAGCACCTGGCTCGTAGCCGTTCTTGCCGGCATAGAACCAGTTGTCACCCGACTTGATGTCGTTGAACGGGGTCAGGGCGCCACTGCCGAACACCAGGTGCATCGCGTACACCTGCGGGTTCCACAGGCCGATGCGATGGCCGGTGCTCTGCCGAAGCAGTGCGCTGATGCCATTCAACTGCGGGGCCACGAAGCTGGTGCCGCCGTTGCCTTCCGACACGCCGCCGTCCGTGGTGGAAACCAGGATGTAGCCGGTTTCCGGATCAGCGTTGAGCGAGATGTCGGGCAGGTTGCGGCCAGCGAACTTGGCGGGCAGCTTCAAGTACGTGAACGGGCCGTCCACGTCGTTATAGATGAGCGCCTGGTTCTTCTCACTCGTCTTCACACCCGGGGTCAACAGCTGGTACCACGGCGCGTGCCAGTACACGCTGACGCCGCCGCCAGCGCCCACCGAGAACACGTCGATGTTCTCATTGAAATTCTTCTTGAAATAAGTCTGGATGTAATCCCAGCCCCAGACGCTCTCATCCTTGATCTTCGCGGTCGGGCCCGGGGTGACACCATCAGGACCGAGGAATGCATACTTGAACGGACGGGTAGTGCCGCCAGCACCTGTGATGTACGGATCCGACGCCGGCGAATCCACGCTCAGCGGAGCGCTGAAATCACCGATGCCCGTACCGGTACCCAGGCCGCGCACGGTGTCGTACGCACCCGAATCGCCGGTGGCCGCGAATACCGACTGCCCTTGCGCCGCCGCTTCCATGAAGATCTGGTGGAAGAGCTGCAAGTCGCCGACGTCCGTGGTGTCGGTGTCGCTCGCGCCATCGATGTTCAGCGCGGCGAAGTTGAACATTTCAGGCGAGCCCCAACTGGTGGAGATGCTCTCGGCCTTATTGTCCACCACCGCCTGGATGAAGGCATCGGTGAAGCCGCTGCCGGCATTCGGCGCGTCGTATACGATGATGTTGGCATCGGGTGCGAGTCCACCGGACTGCTCCACGTCCAGCGCCGTTTCGCCGCTGCCGCCGTCGAACACGCCGCCACCATCCACCAGCACGTGGGTGATGCGGTTCTTCTTCGTCTTAAGGCCAATGCCGTCCCAGTAAGCCTGGGCATCGGCGGGGAAGAAGTTAGACAGCGTCACGATGGCAACCGTGCTGCCCTTGCCGGTAATGCCGCGGTTATAGAGCGGGTTGATGTTGTAGAAATTGGCAACGTCACCGACGGTGAACTCGCCTTCCACACCAGACGCCGTGGGGTTGCCCGAAGCAGGTTTGGCTGGCGACGCGGACTTGGCAGCGAGCGTCTTGGCACTGAAGCTCGGCAGTGCCGGCGCGGCTCCCACCGCCCTGACGCGATGCGAAACGTACTTCTGCTGGTTGGAAAGGCCGGTGGTTGCGATCACCAGGTTTGCCACGGCCGCCGGCAGCTTCACCGCGCTGGCGGGTTTGCGGAAGCGCTGGCCTGTTTCCACCGACGTGTAGTCGTGGAAGCTGGTGCCGAAGGTCGCGCTCAACTGCGACAGGTTGCCGGTGGCGCGGATGGCCATGCGGTTGCCGAGCACTTCGGTTTGCAAACCATTCTTCTTCAGGAACGATTGCACGGTGGCAAGATCCGCGTCACTGGCGCCGTACTGGCGGGCGAAATCCGCGGTGGAGAGGAATTTCTGGAAATTCTTGTTGCCGGGTGAAACGGTATCGCGGATATATCGCTCGAGTGCGTCCTGGTTGCGCAAGCGCAGGGCGACGGTAACCGAGCCCATCTGGTTGGTGTCGGATTTGCCATTGTCCACGGCGGGCAAGGCATCGGCGGCAAGCGTCGCGCCGGCAAAGCCGGCCAGGCCGAATGTGAGGGACGCTGCCAACAGCGTGCGGCGGAGATAGGTGCTCATCGGTACTTTCCTTGAAGGCATTGAAAGCTGACCCGAAGACCGCCCCGCCCGCTCGATGAACACCGCACAAGGAATCAAACCGTACAAGCGCCGCTTATAAGGGGTCAGAGTCATAGTGCGCACGCCCGTTATCAGGCGCTTGAGCAGGCACTGCGGCTGAAAACCCCTTGTACGACCTATGTATCTGACCCCTTATAACGAGCCCACTTGCAGGCAGCGACGCCCCGGCCAGGCCGTATAGCGTTGCATTACCAAACCCTGGAACCTCCCGGCGACACCCCGCGGCCCCTACCCCCGGCGAAGCGTCGACTTTTTGACGCTAGCGCGTTTTACGTTGAATGTGGATAGGCAACTTCACACATTTTCGGCGCTCACGCGGAAATCAATGACTTACGTTGAGAAATAGATCTTTCGGTGGAGGGTGGGTGGCGGTGCCGCGGGTTGTCGGCACGACGCATGGGGTCTTGTCAGACTCCAGGGCGGGCGCGCTTCCCGCATTGACGTGTGGTTGGCCAACCGCAAGGATGGTGCACGGGGAAAGGAGGGGGTCATGGCCACGGCACCAGGCAGCGGATGTGGGCGGTGGGGGTGGCGGCATGTTGCCGTTGCGGCGGTGTTGTTTCATGTTCTGGTGTGTGACGCCATGGCCGGCCGGGCTACGGTTACCCGGGTGGACATCACATCGGAAGCATCGGGGCCAGGACGCGAAGAGCCCTATCAGGCTGCGGTTGTCGTGCTACAGCGGTCGGAAGGGGGATTTCGTCGAACCGGAACGCTGCAGACAGGCGCTGAAAAGGTTGTCATGACATCGGACATCGTTCCGGAGGCCGCGGTCGAGCATCTTGCCGACCTGCTTGATCAACCTGCGCAGACAGACCTTTCCCTCGAGCAACTCGGAGCGAACGTGCCGCGCGAGGTGCTGGTGTCAAAACTGGCAACCATCAGGCGAGGCAAGCTTAGCGATGACGAACTCACCTACCTCGACACCATGCTTCGCACACCTGGCACGCTTACGCGAGGTTTACGACTGTCGTTCCAGCAACTTCATCAGGACCTGGCTCCGCGTATACAGGTGAGGGTGAGTTTGTCCGATGGCCGCACGCTCGCTACATCCAGCCGCTCACACCAGCCTCTGATGCTGCCCTGGGCGGTATCGCGGGGTGCGTCATGGAACACGGACATCCCTGCTTCCGTGCGCGCACTTCTTCCAGCCCGTGATCCGAACATTGATCTTCTCGACGTGCCGGATCTGAAGAAAGAAGGCGCGAACATCCTTGCCGCGAGCCTTGCCGGCGCACTGGCCATGCATGAAACAGAGCAGTCCATGCCAGGCCTGGTGCAGGCTTTACGCGCACGATTCGACCTTTACGAGGTGAATCCAGACCCGCGTCGTGGCGATCCAGTCAGTGACTCGCAGCCTGTCGCCGCCACGGTCCGCCTTCTGGGAGGCCCGGCCAATTTGTGGGCCAAACTCACGCTGCGCGCGAAAGATGGCCATCTGGTGGACGAGCCCAAGGTCGACACGTTCAGGGACCAGATGACGCTGGCCGCGACCTCGCCTGTCATCCGCACGCTGGCTGACGAAGACAAGGGCGATATCTTCATCATGGAACTCCCCCAGCCCTCGTCCGCGGAATTATCCGAAGAGTTCCGCCACGTCCCCGGACTTACATCGCTGGCAAGCTGGAAGGACATCGCCCAGGGCGCTATGGCACTCCAGTTCTATACCGACCGATTGTGGCTGGTTCTTCCCGACCACCGCACCGTGTCCTTCCCGAACCCGGATTTCGCCCCTCCGATCACCGCTGCCGACTTGCAGGTATTCGCGGCGGACGGTCAACCCATGCACTCATCCGCACCGACACCGTCCGCACCCCACCCACACTAGGGGTCAGAGCAGCGCCGACAACCCCGCGACAGCGCTAGTTCGGCTTGAAGTCCAGCGCCACGCCATTGATGCAATAACGCAGGCCCGTCGGAGGCGGCCCATCGGGAAACACGTGCCCAAGATGACTGCCGCACCGACTGCAGTTCACTTCCACGCGGATCATGCCGTGGCTGGTATCCCGGATCTCCTCCACCGCGCCAGGGGCGGGGGTGTCGAAGCTCGGCCAGCCGGTGCCGCTCTCGAATTTCTTGCCTGAGGCAAACAACACCTGGTCGCAACCGACGCAGGCGAAGCTGCCTTCGCGCTCTTCGTGCAGCAAGGCGCAGCTGCCCGGGCGCTCGGTGCCGTGGCCGCGCATCACCGCATACTGTTCAGGGGTGAGCAGGCGGCGCCATTCTTCGTCCGTGCGGGTAACCGGATAGGTCTTCTGTGCAGTAGCCATGCCGTTGCTCCTTGGGGGCCGATGGGAACCCCCTAAGTAATAGCGCAGGGCAGGTTATTCAACCGCGAAGACGCCCCAGCATCCAATGCGCCACGGCGGCGATGGGCAGGCCGAACAGGAACAGGTGGAAGGAAATGCTCATCGCCATGCGCCAGGGCACGTGGGTGGTCCCGAAGGGCGCCGCCGAAAGCGGCAGGACGATCCAGTTCATCACCACGTACGCCACCAGCCCATAAACAATGCCCCACAGCGCGAAGTGCCGCGACAGCGTGGCCGAACGCGATACCACCGCCACCCAGGCTGCGGCGAAGGCCAGCGAAATCACCCAGTGCAATATCATGCCGAATACGGCACTACGCATGCCGCCATCAAATGCTGCACGGCCCTCGATGCCGCTGGCAATCGACTGGAACACCTCGATCGGCGTTACGCCGAATGATTGCTGGATGGGAAGCGCCGGCACGATCTCGACGATCGCGGCCACGGTGCCGGCGGCGAGCGTCGCCAGGAGCCATCGGTTCATCGCACCCTCCCCGGTTGCATGGATTGCAAATTAACAGGCCAATTCCATCGACCACAAGCCAATTGGCCCGCTCCGGCCGCAGGAAATTGGTCGTTTACTGGCAAGGGCTTGCGAAGGATGTTCCACCTTGACGGCGTCTTGCCGACCTGGGGAAACGTGAACATGTCCTTACACAACCGCCGCCACGCGCTGGCGCTGGGCCTCGCCCTTGCACTGGCCACACCGCATGCCTTCGCCCAATCCAATGCTTCGGGCACCATCTTCGGCCAGGTGCCTGCGCAAGCGGGTACCTCCATTCGCATCGCCAATGTCGACACCGGCCTTAGCCGCGACATCACCGCTGACAGTTCCGGTCGCTACCGTGCCGCGTCGCTTCCCGTGGGCCGCTATACGGTAACCCTACTGCAAGGCGGCGCGAGCGTTGCGTCGCGGGACAACGTCAACGTGACCATCGGCTCGGGCAGCGAAGTGTCGTTCGGTGGCGTTGAAGGTGCCGCCGGTGCCAAGACCCTTGAAGGCGTGCAAGTGGTGGCCAACGCCCTTCCGGCGATCGACGTGTCGACCACCGACTCGCGCACCGTACTCACCTCCGAGCAGTTGCAGAAAATTCCCGTGGCGAGGGATGTCACCTCCACCGCCCTCCTGGCACCGGGCGTGGTATCGGGTGATTCGCGCTATGGCAATACAATCAGCTTCGGCGGCTCGGCCGCGTCGGAGAACGCGTACTACATCAACGGTTTTCCGGTGACCAATCCGCTTACCTCAATCGGCCTGACACAACTTCCCTACGACGCCATCGACCAGCAGCAAGTGCTGACCGGCGGTTATGGCGCCGAATTCGGCCGCTCCACCGGTGGCGTGATCAACATCATCACCAAGCGCGGCGGCAATACCTGGAAGGCTGGCGTGGCGGCTTACTGGTCGCCCGAGGCGCTGGAAGCATCGCCGCGCAATATCTACGTGCCGCACAATGGCACGCCGCTCGACGGCACGCTCAACCGCTACCAGAACGACAACAAGGACAATTCGTTCGAATATGGCGCGTACATCAGCGGCCCGCTGGTGGAAGACCGCCTGTTCGTCTACGCCACGGCCGAGATGATCCGCACGCACGATGTGAACGTGCAGCCCCTCGGCGTGGCCGGTGGCTATCGGGAGAGTGAATTCCGTACCCCGCGATGGTTGGCCAAGATCGACTGGAACATCACCGACAACCATATCCTTGAACTCACCGGTTTTTCCGACAAGACCAGCGAACAGCGCGATGCCTATGCCTTCAACTACACCACGCTCACGCATTCGGATGTCCGGGCCAGCCGCACCAACCTGAAGAACGATCCCACGGTGGGCCCGAACGGCCAGAACGGCGCGGACACGCACATAGCGAAATACACCGGCTACATCACCGACAACCTTACCGTCACCGCGTTGCTGGGCAAGCAGACCAGCCAGCACGTGAACCTGATCGCCGGCTCCGATCCAACCTGCCCGTCGATCGTGGACATCCGTCCGGTATCACCTGACCAGGTGATCAAGAGTTCGTGCCAGGCCGGAAGCGTCGCGGTGAGCGATGCGTTTACCCGCGACAGCACCCTGGCCCGGCGTTTCGACGTGGAATGGCGCCTGGGTAGCCACGACCTGCGCGCGGGCATCGACAACCAGGTGCTGCGCTCCGACACCGGCGCGGAGGTCCCTGGTGGTTATGCGTGGGTGTACCAGCATTCCGATGATCCGAACTCGCCGATCCTTCCCGCGCTCGGCGTGAACGATGCACCGGGTGGCAATGGCGACTACGTGGTGAAGAACTACGCCACCACGCTTGCCAACGTGACCGTGAAGCAACAGGCGCAGTACGTGGAGGACCGCTGGCAGATCGGCGACCGCTACCTGCTTTCCATCGGCCTGCGCAACGAGCAGTTCAGCAACTACAACAGCGACGGCATCGCTTATGTAAAACAACGTCACCAGCTGGCCCCGCGACTGGGCGCCACCTGGGACGTGTATGGCGACTCCACGTTCAAGGTATACGCCAACGCCGGCCGCTACCACATTGCCCTTCCCAACAATGTGGCTGTGCGCGGTGCGTCGGGCTCCCTTATTACGCAGGAGTACTTCGCCTACACCGGGGTCGACCCGGTGACCGGGGTGCCTACCGGCCTAACTCCCCTGGGCCCGGGCCCGGTATCGGCAAACAACGAGTTCGGCCAGGCACCCGACCCGCATATCGTTGCCAAGAAAGGCATCAGTTCCCACTACCAGGATGAATATATCCTCGGCTTCGACAAGCAACTGGCGCAGGACTGGAACTTCGGGGCGAAGGCCACCTATCGCAACCTGCGCAGCGCCATCGACGACTTCTGCGACCCGCGTCCCTTCGCCAACTGGGCGGTGCGCAACGGCTACGACCCTTCCAACACCGACAACTTCACTTGCGCGCTGTTCAACCCCGGACAGGGTGGCGAATTCTTCTACGACGTGGACGGCAACGGCACGCTCGAGGACATCAAGCTCAATGCCAAGGACATGGGCTACCCCAAACTCAAGCGCAAATACCTGGCACTGGACACCTACCTGGAACACCCCTTCGACGGCCGCTGGTATGGGCGCATCGATTACACGCTATCGCACAGCTTCGGCAACGACGAAGGGCAGCTGCTTTCCGACCTCGGCCAGGTGGATGTATCCCAGGTGCAGACATGGGACTTCCCGGAACTGATGATCGGCAGCAATGGTCCGCTACCCAACGACCGCCGCCACCAGATCAAGGCATTCGGGTATGTCCAGGTAACGCCTGAATGGCTGTTTGGCGCCAACCTGTTCGTCGCCTCTGGCAGGCCGAAGAACTGCCTTGGCATCAATCCCGATCGCGATGACATCGCAGCAGGTTACGGATCGTCGTTCTTCTACTGCAACCTCGCCCGTACCAATCCACCGGAGTACCAGTCCACGCCACGCGGATCACGCGGACGGCTGCCATGGACCTGGCGCCTTGACTTGAGCTCCACCTGGCGGCCGGCGTTCGCCGAGCACAAGCTGGCCTTCCGTGCCGATGTCTTCAATGTGTTCAACCATCAGGTGGTGCAGAACATCAACGAGCAGTTCAATACCGGCGCCACCACCTCGTTCGCCCCGGCCTATGGGCAGGCCATCAGCTATGAGGAACCGCGTTCGTTCCGTTTTTCCATGATGTACGACTTCTCGCTTTAGAAAGCACATTGACCCCCTACCCCATAATGAAGGACAGTCCGTCGTGAACGGGCCACCCTGGGGAAGGGGATTGTTCCTGGAGCTTGACGGCCGCGGGCCGCGACATGCGCAGTTGACGCGCGCGCTGAAGGAGGCGATCCGCAATGGTCGCCTCCCGGCGCATACGCGCCTGCCGCCGACGCGCGAGCTGGCATTAAGCCTTGGCCTGTCGCGCAGCACCGCACTGGCGGCCTACGAACAGCTACAGGCGGAAGGCTTCCTGGAAAGCCGCCAGGGTTCGGGGAGTTTCGTGGCACCGCAACAGATGGCACCGGTTCCATCCAAGGTACCGCCAGCACGAGAGGTTGCGCCGCCGTCGCGTTATGTGACGCGCCTGCGCGAAGGCATCGACCGCGCCGTGGGCCGACGGCACTATGGCCTGCGCTACAACCTGCAGTATGCCGAGCCCCTGGTGCAGCCGGGCCTGGCCGAACGCTGGAGCAAGGAAATCGCCCATGCGGCAGCCTACACGGACACGGACTATCCGCGCACGCAGGGCCTGCCGGCGCTTCGCGAAGGCATCTGCGATTACCTTGCGCGGCGGCGTGGCGTGGTGGCCAGTCCCGACGACGTGATCATCGTCAACGGCGCCCAGCAGGCATATTCCCTGAGCGCGCGCGTACTGCTGGACGAAGGCGACCGAGTGGCGCTGGAAGACCCGCACTATTTTTCCTCGTACCAGATCATGCGCGTGCATGGCGCGGAGATCGTTGGCGTGCGCACCGACGAAGACGGCATGGTGTGCGACGAACTTCCCGCCGAGCCTGCTCGGCTGGTGTGCGTCACGCCATCGCACCAGTTCCCCGGTGCCAGCCTGATGTCGTTGCCGCGCCGCCTGCAGTTGATTGCCTATGCCGAGAAGCATGGCAGCTGGATCGTCGAAGACGACTACGACGGCGAGCTGCGCTTCGACGGCCATCCGCTGGCCGCGCTGCGCGCGCTGGATGCAGCCTCGCGGGTGATCTACGTGGGCACCTTCTCCAAGGTGCTGTTTCCCTCGCTGCGCCTTGGTTACATGGTGGTGCCGCCGGCCCTGCGCGACGATTTCCTCGCCGCCAAATGGCTGAGCGACATGGCCAGCCCCGCGATTGAGCAGGCAGCGCTGGCGGCGCTGATCGCCGACGGCAGCTTCGAGCGGTTCCTTCGCACGGGAATAAAAGACCTCAAGCTCCGCCGTGACACCCTGCTCGATGGCCTGCGTACGCACGTGGGCGACCGCCTGGAGCTCTACGACCCGCCGGCGGGCATGCACATCGTGGGTTGGTTCCGCGGGCTCGACGAAGCCCAGGCCACGCGCCTGGTCGACCATGCCGCCTCCCGCGGGCTGGGCCTGCACCCGATGGCGCCGTTCTACCTTGATCCGCCATCGCGGCCAGGCCTGTTGATCGGCTACGCGGGCATGTCGTGCGCGGAGATCCGCGAAGCCACGCGCCTGTTCGGAAGCTGCCTGCGCGAACTGGGCTTGTGAAGACACGATGCCCGGCCAATACACAAGCTCATCGCGCTTTGCGCTATACAGGCTTTTCCTGGCTAACGTGACTCCTCCCATGAACCTGCGCCGACTTATCCTGCCCGCCCTGCTGATATTTTCCCTGCAGGCCAACGCCAGCGACATCGTGGTGTCCGCCGCCGCGTCGCTTACCAATGTCTTCGGCACCGTGGCCAAGGCTTATGAAAGCAAGCATCCCGGTACGCATGTGGTGCTGAATTTCGCGGCCTCCGACGTATTGATGCAGCAGATCGCCAACGGCGCGCCGGCCGATGTATTCGCCTCGGCCGACGAAACCGCCATGGACAAGGCGGAAAAACAGGGCGTCGTGCAGAAAGGCACACGCCGCGACTTCGCCGCCAACGAACTGGTGCTGATCGTTCCCGCCGCCGGGAAATTCACGCCGGCGTCGCTCAATGACCTCACCTCGAAGGACGTGGGCAAGGTAGCCGTCGCCGATCCGGCCTCGGTGCCGGCGGGCCGCTATACCAAGTCCGCACTGGAAGCAGCCAGGCTCTGGGAACCGGTCTCGGCCAAGGCGGTGCTGGCGCAGAACGTGCGCCAGGCGCTTGATTACGTAGCGCGCGATGAGGTGGACGCCGGTTTCGTCTTCGCCACCGATGCCACGATCGCCGCCGGCAAGGTGCGCGTGGCGATGCGCGTGCCCACGCCGACCCCGATCACCTATCCGCTGGCCGTGGTCGCGCACTCAAAGCAGCCGGCCGAAGCGAAGGCCTTTACCGATTTCGTACTTTCGCCGGAAGGCCAGGGCCTGTTGGCCAAGGCGGGCTTCCATCATCCATAGCGCGCCCTCCGCCTAGCGACGCGCCGCCATACCGGTGTACATCCGGGCAAAAGGACATCGATGATGATGGCTTCCCGCTTTACCGCCAGCATTGGCTCCGTATTGCTGCTCGTGGCTGGCCTGGCCCAGGCCAGCCATCCGAAACTTCCACCGGACCTGGCCAGGGCCGCGGCCGATTATGACCAGGCCCAGATCCATTCCAACCGCGCGGGATTGGAAAAGGCACTCGCCGACGATTGGATCCTGGCCAATACCGCCGGCAAGACGCAGACCAAGCAACAGTTCATTGCAGAATCGGTGGCGCCGGGCTCAAGCGTGGAGCCATTCACTGTGCAGGATGAAACGATTCGCGTGTGGGGCGACGGTGCGACGCTTGCCGGCCTGGTCGACTATAAAGGCAAGAGCGAAGGCAAGCCGTTCCAGGCACGCATCCGCTTTGTCGATGTCTGGCGCAAGAAGGATGGCCGCTGGCAGGTGGTGTACACACAGGCCGCGCGGGTTCCTTAAACCGCCCCGTGGTGGATGCGGCCGTCACGGATTTCCAGCACCTCGTCACCCAGTGCATCGGCGTCGGCAGGATCGTGCGTGATCACGATCATCGGCAGGTCCAAAGTCGCCTGCAGTTCGGAGAGTTCCTGGCGTAACCGGCCACGCAGGGCCGGATCGACCGCCGAGAACGGTTCGTCCAGCAACAAGATGTCCGGGCCCGCGGCCAGGGCCCGGGCGAGCGCGGTGCGCTGGCGCTGGCCGCCCGAGAGCTGCGAGGGATAGCTGCGCACCACAGCTTCCAGTTCGAACACCTTGATCCAGCGCGCCGATGCGTCGTCCATGCCGCCACGCGAAGGATTGCGCAGGCCCGCCTCGCGACCGAAGCGGATGTTCTGCGCCACCGTCAGGTGCGGGAACAATGCGTAGTCCTGGAACAGGTAACCGCAGCGTCTGTCCCGGGCAGGAATATCAATGCCCTGCTCCGATTCAAACAAGGTTCGTCCGTTCACCACGATGCGCCCGTGGTCGGGTCGCAACAAGCCGGCCACCGAACGCAGGGTGAGCGTTTTACCTGCACCGGAAGGGCCGTAGATCACCAGGCGGCGTTTGTCCGTGGCAAAAGCGACATCCAGTTCGAAACGTCGATGCTCGCTGGTGGCGACGTGGCGGATGGCGACCTGGATGCTCATGGCCGGCGCCTGCCTGGCGCGAGCCTTCCGGCGATCAGCAACACCACCACGCAGGTGATCGAGGCCACCACCACCAGGGTGTTCGCACCGGCATCATCGCCGGCCTGCACCGCAGCGTAGATCGCCGTGGAAAGGGTTTGCGTGCGACCGGGCATATTGCCCGCGATCATCAGCGTGGCGCCAAATTCCCCAAGGGCGCGTGCGAAGGCCAGCAGTGCGCCGGCGGTGATCCCCCGCGACGCCAGGGGCAGCGCCACGCGGAAGAATATCGCCGGCCCCCGCAGGCCAAGCACCCGCGCCGCGGCCTCGTACTCGGCGTCGACGTTTTCGAAGGCCGCCTGCGCGGCCTTCTGGATCATCGGGAAGGCCACCAGGGTGGAGGCGATCACGGCGCCTTGCCAGGTGAAAACCGGACTGATGCCCCAGTGATCGAGCCAGGCACCCACGGTGCCGCGGCGGCCCAACAGCACCAGCAGGTAATAACCGAGCACCGTAGGTGGCAGTACAAGCGGCAGGGTCAGCAACGAATCGACCAGATCGCGCCAGCCCGATCGCCACCGCGACAAGCCATAAGCCACTGCCACACCCAGCACCAGGTTGATGGCGGTGGCCCACAGGGCGACCTTCAACGACAGCAGCAGGGGTTGCAGGATGTCCAGGGTGCGTGGGTCCGTTTATAGTCAGCCGGCCCATGATCGCAAAAAAGGGGAAGCCAATGCGCCGCCTGTTCGCCTTGAGCCTGTTCGCCTGCATCGCGCTGGCGTCGCACGCCGCCGATGCACCTTCCCTTCGCCTCATCGGCATCGGCAAACCTGCGATCACCCTCGATGTCGCTGCCCTGGCCGCCATGCCGCGAACGACGGTGCAGGCCGGTGCGCATGGCGCGGCATCCACCGCGTGGGACGGTGTGTCGATGCTCGAACTGCTCCACCGCGCCGATGCCCCGCTCGACCAGGCCCTGCGAGGACGCGCCCTGGCAGCATTCGTTCGCGTTACCGCCAGCGATGGCTACCAGGTGGTCTTCAGCCTGAGCGAACTCGATGCCGCCTTCGGTGCGACGAAGGTGATCCTGGCCGATCATCATGAAGGCAAGCCGCTGGATGCGAAGGACGGCCCTTTCCGTTTGATCGTGCCAGGCGACAGCCGGCCGGCGCGATGGGAGCACGGCGTGATATCGATCGAAGTGGTCGACGGCGGCACGACCACCCGCGCACCGGCGAAGCCGCGCTAAGCGATCCTTGCATCAAACCTGCTGACGCGGTGGTGCGTTCGATTGTGCTCAACGCCCCCGCACATGCAGCCAGCGCGTGCGTCGCTTGATCGTCCGCAACACCACGAACGACACCGCGGCCAGGCCCAATGCCCATAGCCAGATGCCGTCGTCGTCAAGCCAGGCCGACCACGACTGCTGCTCGATGAGAAGATCCCGCGCGGCTTCCAGGACAAAAAAGGCCAGCGCCACGCCCAATACGCCGTTGTATTCCCGGCGAAGGATGGTCCGGCCGCTAAGCGGAAGATTGGGCCTTCGCCAACGGGAAAAGTCTGGGACGAAGGCCGGCGTTTTCGACGCCCAGTTGACATAGGCCTGGCCGTAGAGATCGGCCAGGAAGCGTTCCTCGGCAGCCACGATGCGCTCAATGGCCAGCGCATACAGGGCAATCACCAGCAAGGTGAACCAAAGGGAGCCGGTGGCAATGCAAAGGCCGGCCACCACCACGCCATTGGCCAGGTAGAGCGGGTGCCGAACCAGGGAATAGGCAGAATCGGTGTTCAGTGCCGCCGCGCGCTGCTCGCGCGTGTTCCGGCCTGAAGTATCCATCGGCACGTAGCCCACGGTGAGCCACCGCATGGCCAACCCCAGGATAGACACCATCATGCCCAGCACGGTGACGTCATCGGTCATCGCATCGCCCAATACATTCCCGGGCGTGCCTGGCCACAGCAAGGCGGCGCCCAGGCACGGCAGAAGGACCAGGCCCATTCCACCACGATGGCGAAATAGCCATTCACCCTGTGCTTCGATCGATTCGGTCATGCGGCGCGGCATGGTCACCTCGTTGGTAACGGCATGCCTACTTTGGTCCGGCTGGCTTAAAGCCGGCTTTCACGCCCCGATGGAACGTTCTTCCACCGGTAGGGAATTTCCACCCGTACGCGCAGGCCACGGCCGAAAGAGGAATCAAGAAGCTCGATGTCCGCGCCGTGCAGATCCGCCGCGCGTTTGACGATCGAAAGACCCAACCCATAACCATCGCTAGCGCCGGCAAGCTCGCGATGAAAGCGCGTGAAGACAGCCGCACGCCGTTCCGGCGGAATACCCGGCCCGTCGTCGCTCACTTCAATCGAGGCCCACGAGGGCGATGCCGAGATGCGAATGTCCACCTGGCCATCGTCGGCGACGTGCCGCAGGGAATTTTCCACAAGGTTGCGTACCAGTGCCTTGAGGGCGGCGTCGTGGCCCTGCACCACCACGCGTTGATCAGACGAAGACACACCCAGCTGCACGTGGCTGCCATCAATGGCGTGGGAGAGTTCCTCGATGGTTTCCTTCACGCACGCCACCAGGTCGACGTCCGCTGCGGCGCTGCCGGCGGCGCCAGCCTCCAGGCGGGCGAGCGATAACAGCTGCCCGATGCGGCGCGCCAGCTGTTGGCCGCCCTTGCGCGCGGCGTTGATCCGTTTTGTGCGCACCTCGTCATCCACCGTGGCCAGGGCGTTGTCCAGGTGCACCAGTGTTGCCGCAAGCGGCGTGCGCAGTTCATGGGCGACGTCGGCGCTGAAGCGCCGCTCGCGCTCGAGGGAGTCCTCCAGGCGGTCAAGCTGGCCATTGATGGCAGCGAGCACCGGTACCAGCTCGGCCGGCGGATCGACCACCTCCACTCGCACGCGGTTGCCAGGCTCGCGCCCAGCCAGTGACGTAGCCAGCTGGTCGAGTGGCCGCAGCCCACGGGCTACTGCCCAGGTGATCAGCAACGCCAGCACCGGCAAGCCGAACAGCAGCGGAAGCGCATGTTCGATCATCAGGCCACGCATGATCTCGTTACGGCTGTCGTGGCGCTCGGCCACGCGGATGGTGGGGCCGCCGCCGGCGCTGCGAAGAGTGAATACGCGCCAGTCGTGGCTATCGAAGCGGACATCGCCGAACCCCACGGAGGTGGGCGACGGTGCGGACAACAGGTGCAGGTTGCTTGTATACATCCAAAGATGGCCTTTGGCGTCGTACACCTGGAAGCCCACCTCGGTTTCGAAACGATGCCCTTCCACGTCGATCTGCGTGGGTTTGCCGACAGCTGTCGCCGGCGTGGCAAACCCGGTATCGCCGCGGCCCTCCACCAGTACCTGTAATGTGCGCGCCGATTGCGCCAGCCGGCCATCGGACAGTTCGTTCACTTCGTCCAGCGTGTGCATGAAGCTGGCCAGGCCCAGCACCATAAGCACGGCGGCGACGACCGCCAGGTTCAACCAGCGCAGGCGGCCTCGGATGCTGGACACCATCAGTCGGCATCCCGCGGCACCATGTAGCCCACGCCACGCACCGTGCGGATGGTGTGCGGCCCAAGTTTTCGCCTGAGCCCGTGCACGTGTACCTCGATGGCATTGCTCTCCACGCCGCGCTCGAGCCCGTACAGCGATTGCTCCAGGCTTTCGCGGCGGACAATGCGGCCGGCGCGCTCCATCAGCACGCGCAACAGGGCGAATTCCCGGGGGGTAAGGGCGAGTTTCTCGCCGTGGTGTTCCACCTGGTAGCTGGCCAGGTCCAGTGCCAGCGAGCCGACCTCGATCCGGTTGGCAGCAAGGCCATGCGCACGCCGGGTGACCGAGCGGATGCGCGCGGCCAGTTCCTCGACGTGGAAGGGTTTGACCAGGTAATCATCCGCACCGGCGTCCAGGCCAGCTACACGCGCCTCCAGTGTGTCCCGTGCGGTCATGATCAACACGGGTGTACCGATGTTGGCCCGGCGCGCCTCGGCCAACAACTCCAGGCCATCATGGCCCGGCAGGCCAAGGTCAAGCAGGACCAGGTCGGTCCCGGTGTCGCGCAAGGCTTGCCGTGCCGTGCGGCCATCCCGCACCCATGTCACCGCGTGGGACATGGCTTCGAGCGACTGCGCAATGGCTGAACCCAGCGACAGGTCATCCTCGACCAGGGTGACGTGCAAGTGGGCGATCCTCGGTGGCATGACACAGCGATGTCATTCTCCGCCGGTTTGCTTAGGCGCAACTTAAAACGGTCATGGGGCTTTAATGATGATCTAAGGCAACCTTCCTAGGCTTAGGTCCATTCCCTGGCCAGGCACTCCCATGCCCGCTTCCGACCGGTCCCCGTCCAACCCGCAGACCCCTGCCATGGCGGCAGGCGCCGAACCTTTCCATGGGCATCTGCATGGAAGGCGCAGGCGTCTGGTTCGACGTGTGCTGGACCGGTTGCTGGGCCGGGTGGCCAGTGTCGGTCTGAAGGGCCTGCCGGTCACCGGCATCCACCGCGTGCTGGTGCTCCGGCCAAACCACCGGCTGGGCAACATGTTGCTGGTCGCCCCTCTGCTGGCCGAACTCGAACGCCTGTACCCCGGCGCGGAAGTGGATATCGTCGGCGCAGGGCAGGCCGCGGCGACGGTGTTCGCCGGATACCCCACCGTGCGTGCGATCGAGAACCTGCATCAACGCATCGTGCGGCATCTGCCGGCGACGTTCGCGCTGTTGAACCGGCTGCGCAAGAACACCTACGACCTGGCCATCGATGCCGGCGGGGGTTCGCAGTCGGGCCGGCTGCTGCTTGCCCTGTCGCGTGCCCGCTACAAGCTCGACTGCGCCGAATCGTCCACGCCCGACCCCAGCCGTCCGCGCCACCTGGCACAACGGCCGGTGCATGCTTTGAGACGCGCCTATGCGGGCGATGCTACCGGCGCGTGGCCGGTGATGGACCTTCGCCTGGACGATCACGAACGCATGCGCGGTCGCCACCTTCTGTTGAAGGTGCTCGGCGCGCCAGCACCAGGACCCGTCACCCTGGTAGTGGCGATCTTTGCCAACGCTACGGGGCCAAAGCGCCAGGGAACGGAGTGGTGGAACACTTTCATCGGCGCGCTCGAGCTTCCTGGCCGGGATACCCGCATCGTGGAGATCGTGGCCGCCCATGCGGTGTCGCAACTGCAATCGCGCCACGCCACGTTCTATTCCCGGGACCTGCGCAAGATGGCTGCCGTGATCGCCGCGGCCGATGTATTCATCAGCGCCGACTGCGGTGTGATGCACCTGGCCGTAGCCAGCGGCGTGCGTACCTTTGGATTGTTCTCGGTCACTGATGCAGGAAAGTACGCACCCTATGGCAACGGCAGCGCGGCGATCGACAACCGTAGCGGCGATCCGCTGGCGGCGGCGCGATTCATCCGGGCCAACCTGATGGGACTGTTGAACGCTTGAATACGGATTCTAAGCCGTCGGTGCAGCGCTGGCCGGCTTTTGTGGAAGTAACCAGATCCCCAGTGCCATGAAGGCCATCAAGACAGCCGAGGCGGTAAAACGGCTGAAGTCCAGGCCGCCATGGTCCAGGGGCTTGTCGAGGAAATCACCCACCACCGCGCCCAACGGGCGGGTCACGATGAATGCGACCCAAAAAAGCACCGTGCGTGGGACAGCCGTCCAGAAGTACGCCGCGGCAACCACCAGGAGAATGCCGCCGAAGATTATCGCGCTGGCAAGGTAACCCAGTCCCTGGGTATCGGCCGTCCAGTCGCCCAGGGCGGTTCCCAGTGTCTGCGACAGCATCACGGTGACCCAGTAGAACCCTTCGGCGCGTGCGGAAACGACGGTTCGCACCGACACCGAGCCCATCACTGCGCGCCAGGTAATCAGCGACACCAGCAACAACGCCAGCAGCAGCGAAGCACCACCGGGGTAACCCAGGCCAAGCGAGCGGTCGGCGAAGTCCGCGAGCGTCGTCCCCACCGTGGTGGTGGCGACGATGGTGGCCCAATACAGCCACGGATGCAGTTTCGTCGCACGCACCTGGGCGATCACGAATGCAACGAACAGCATGGCGAAGATGCACGTCCCCACCAGGTAACCCAGGCCCAGCGACATGGATACCGCATCGCCACCGGTCTCGCCCAGGGTGGTCGCCGCGATTTTCAGGATCCAGAATCCGAAAGTTATTTCGGGGACCTTGCTGGGCCGATCGTCGATCACTGCCTGCATGTGACTCGCTTCGCGTCTTAACGGACGCATGCTAGCGATCGATGCTTACGTGAACCTTTGGATGGCGCCTGGTAACGGATCGGGCGGATGAACGCATGCGAGTTTCGAGTCCCGTCGACCCGCGGTCACCTGGGAGGGGGATGTGACCGGCGAGCTGAAGACCACTTCCGTGCGGTCCCATGTGTCCATCCACCCGCCTTAGGCTCGGATGAGTGGGTGCCACCCGTGGTCTGCCGTGACAGGGGTGGCGGGCGAGCCAGGGTAAGAAACCGGATAAAGACGGCCGGGCTTGCGCCCGCCTGACCGCCCGCCAAAAGACGGGGGACGAACACCGCAGAATTATCTGCGGTGCCCGCTTTACCTCAGGTTCTTACACCCGGTTACCGGTTTCCCGGCAACGCGTGCATCTTCCCTGACGGCGCACCGCAAATCCATCGGAACGGTCTCAAAGTTGAGCGCTATTTTCCATCGAAGGAAACTCAACCTGGCTATTGAAGATTTGACGTATCAACCTTCGATCGGTTCCAGATAGATGCCGAACTCACTGACTCCCGGCGATGCCTTGCGCGCGTCTATCCAAAGACGCACACGGTTTGCCCGCACTGTCGAAAAGCGGCGAAGTTCGATAGACGCGGGTTCGTCGCCAGCCACGATGTCATGCCATGCTCCGCCCGCTTCGTATTGCAGGCGATATCGCGCAATCCTCGCCGCATCCCCGTAATCTTCGACATGCCGCGGCTCGATGATCGACACCGTGTTGAATGCCGTTGGCGTGGCGAAGCGCACTTCGATCCAGCCATCGCGTTGACCCACATCCGCTTGCCAGTACGTACCAAAGTTGTCGTCGAAAGCGAGATCTGGCCCGGAGGCATCGGCGGTACTGCTGGCGAATGACG
>NZ_DASYDG010000052.1:0-51790 GCF_036499745.1 Pinirhizobacter sp. | reverse complement strand
GCCAACCCCTTCTATCGCTGGCCGATGACGTTTGCCGAGATATTCCCCGTGGGGGTTATTGTCTCGCTGGTCTCGGCGGGGCTGCTTCGAAACCGTCGGTTCATGCCGGCACGTTAGTGGCCGCGCGCCCTGCTAGGCTTGAAGACTGACATTCACGTACAAGTACCAGGGGAAGATTTGGCCCTGCGGGAGTGCGCTGGTGCCGTCCAGCCCTTCGTTCGTCGCAATGTCCTTGCGTGGCGACGACGGGGGCGGGGAAGCTGGCTACGCCATCGCCACGGGGTTCAAGAACGCCATGTCCGCCTTTTCCTTCGTCTTCCGTCATTTCATCGCCTGGGGCGTGGTCTTCGCCATCGCCGTCTCGATCCTGTCGAGTTTCGACTTCCTGCCGGGTTTCCTGGTGTCGGTGTTCATACTGGCCATGCTGGGCGCCTGGCTGCTGCAGATGGCGCGGGTGATCGTGCATGTGCGTCGCATCCGCCTGTTACATCCGGGTAGTGGCCCGCTGCCGCTGGCGATTCGCCAACAGCGGACGATCGACTTGCCGGTGGGCGCCGAAATGGCCTTCGGCATGCTTGAAGCCGCCGTGCGCGAACTGCCCCGTGCCCGGGTGACGGAGTCCGCACGCGACAGCCTCCAGCTCTTCGCCACCGTGCCGCGCCGCATTCGCGACCAGGGTGAGCACCACATCCCGAATCCACGGCATCGCCTGGCCCAGGATCACGTCAGTGCGCAGGTGGTGGGCGATGATGAGGCTTCGTCGATCCGCCTCCTGTGCGAGCCGGCGACCGATCCGTGGATGGACCTGCTGTTCGTCGATGACGGCGCAAACATCGAGAACGCCGACGCCATCGCCCGTGCGCTGAACCGTCGGGTGCGCGAAAGCCGGCGCCAGGAACGCGAGGAGATGCGTGAAGTGCGCGCCACGCGCGAACTGGCACTGGCGCGGCTGAACCTGCTCAACGCCCAGGTGGAACCGCATTTTCTTTACAACACACTGGCCAGCGCACAGCTCCTGACCCGCTCGGCGCCGGCCAAGGCCGACGAGATGCTGGGCAACCTGATCACCTACCTGCGCCGCTCGCTTCCGCAAGAAGGGAATTTCGTCGCGCCGCTGGCGCGCGAGGTGGAGCGCGCGCGTTCGTACCTTGAGATCATGAAGGTACGCATGGGCGAGCGGCTCAATATCGAGATCGACGTGCCGCTGGACCTGGAAGGTATCCGGCTACCGGCGATGATGCTTCAGACCCTGGTGGAAAATGCCATTCGCCATGGCCTGGAGCCGCGCGAGGCCGGCGGCACGGTATGGATCAACGCCCGGGGTGGCAACGCCACGGGGAAGGTCACCATCTGCGTGGCCGACGATGGCGAGGGACTGCGCGAGGACAGTTCGGGCACGGGTGTGGGGTTGCGCAATATCACCGAGCGCCTGGCCCTCACCTACGGCGATACGGCCAGCCTGCGCGTTACGGCGAATATTCCCCGTGGCATCGTGGCGAGCATCGAGATCCCGCGTGAGATCCCGACGGAGGACGTGTGATGATCGATTGCATCGTTGCCGACGACGAAGAACTGCTGCGCGAGGCACTGGTGGCGCAACTGCGCCAGGCCTGGCCTGCGCTGGAGATCCTGGCCACCGCCGATTCCGGTCCCGATGCACTCGAGGCGATCGCCACGCACAAGCCTGCCTACGCCTTCCTCGATATCCGCATGCCAGGCATGACCGGGCTGGAAGTGGCGATGGCGCTTCCCGAAGTAAGCCCGGGGACCCTGCCAGTATTCGTTACCGCGTACGACCAGTATGCCGTGAATGCCTTCGAAGCCGGTGCGGTGGACTACCTCCTGAAGCCGGTGGAGCGCGAACGCCTGGACGCCACCGTGCGCCGGCTGCAGGGACGCCGTACGCCGTCGATGGACGACGCTCAGCGGCGCGGCGCGGTGCTTGACCAGTTGAATGCCGCAAGCCCGCCCACGGTGACCTCGCCGCTGGTGTGGATTACCGCCAGCGCCGGCCGCGAAACCAAGCTGATCATGGTCAGTGACGTGGTCTGCTTCCGCGCCAACCACAAATACACCACGGTGGTAACGGCGCAGGGCGATGCGGTGATCCGTACCTCGATCCGGGAATTGCTCGACAGGCTCGATCCGCGGTTGTTCCGCCAGGTGCATCGATCGACCATCGTGAACCTGGCCCAGGTTGTCTCGGTGATCCGCCACGACGCAGGCAATGGCTCGCTGCGGCTGAAGGGGCGCGAGGAAACCTTGCCCGTGAGCCAGGGCTACATGTCGCTGTTCCGGCAGATGTAGGAATTCTACGGTTTGAGCCCCAGCACTATCGTGGGCCAGAGTTCAGAAACAGTAGGATGGATCGGCACCGCCCAGCGCAGGTCGTCCACACTGCGGCCGGAGCTCATCATGTCCAGCAGGCCATGGATGGACTCATCGCCACCGATGCCCAGGATCGCCGCCCCCAGGATGCGTCGCGTCTTCGCATCGGCAATGAGCTTCATCAGGCCGGTGGTCTCGCCCATCTCCCTGGCACGGCCTACCAGCGACATCGGTCGCACCGACACCAGCACCTCGTAGCCCGCCTGGCGTGCCTGCGCTTCGTTCAAGCCGGCGCGGCCCAGCGGCGGATCGACATAAAGCGCGTAGCCGGGAACGCGTTGCGACAGGCTGCGGTTGTCGCCATCGAGCAGGTTCGCAGCGACGATCTCGAAATCGTTGTACGCGGTGTGGGTGAACGCGCCGCGGCCGTTGCAGTCCCCCAGGGCCCAGATACCCGGGACGTTGGTGGCGAGCGTATCGTCCACTTCGATGTAGCCGCGGTCATTCATGCGCACACCGGCCGCATCGAGCCCCAGGTCGTCGGTGTTGGGACGCCGCCCGGTAGCCAGCAGCACATGGCTGGCCACGATCTCCGGGGCACCATCGGTGCAATCCAGCCGAGCGGAAATGCCTTCGGGGTGGGACTTTAGCGCGATGCAGTCGGCACTGGTACGTATGGCGATGCCTTCTGCCTGCAGCATCTGACTGATGGCGTCGCAGATGTCGGGGTCTTCGCGGGAAAGCAGGTGCGGCTCTCGTTCGATCACCGTCACTTCGCTGCCGAAGCGACGGAACATCTGGGCGAATTCCAGGCCGATGTAGCTGCCGCCGACGATAGCCAGGTGCCGGGGCAGCGTTTCCAGCTGCAGGATCGAGACGTTGGTCAGGTAGGGGACATCATCCACACCCGGGAAGTCCGGGATGGCGGCGCGGCCTCCTACGTTGAGGAATATTTGCGTCGCCCGGATGCGGCGGCCGTCGATGTCGAGCGTGTCCCCGGAAACAAACCGCGCGTGGCCGCGAATCAATTCGACGCCCTCAGTATCGCCGAGCCAGGCTTCCTCCTCCGTGCGCGCCTTGTCGGTCACCGCGTGCGCGCGGGCCATCGCCACAGGCAGGTGGAAGGGACCTGGGGGACCCACCTGTACACCGTACTCGGCGGCGCGCGCCACCTGGTGCGCCACGCGCGCGCTGGCAATGAGAGTCTTGGTGGGCATGCAACCGGTGTTGACGCAGGTGCCACCCACCAGTTTCCGTTCCACGATGGCGACGCGCTTGCCTGCCCGGGCCAGGCGCACGGCCAGCGAAGGCCCAGCCTGGCCGGCACCGACGACGATGGCGTCGAAGTGTTGCGTCGAAGGATCAACCATGGCCGAGGCAGGCAACGATAGCCAGGCCGCCGGCGATGGCGACGAGGTCTTCGATGATGGCGGCGGGACGGTCGCTGCCGAAGGCACGCGCCATGCCGGCGCGCGCAGCAGCACCGCCCAGCGTTCCGATCACTGCGCCGACCACGCCGGCAACCAGGCCTTCCCACAGCATGCCGGCGGCCAGCCCCAGGGCCGCGCCGCAATATCCGCCGACGATCACGCGCGTGGCAAACTGCACCGGCACCTTGCGGTTGGGCGTGGTCGGCAACTGGTCGGTGAAGAGTTCGCCCATGGCAAGCAGGGTGAATACCCACGGCGTCCAGCGCCAGCCCATGAAGGCCAGCGCGGTGCCATCGAGGTGAACCCAGCCGAATTGCGCGGCCCAGGCCAGCACGGCGGGCGCAACCAAGGCCCGGAGGCCCGCGACGATCCCCAGCAGCAGGGCGGCGATGATCACGATCATGGCTTGCATCCTCGCGGCTAAATGTTGCGCCAGTCTACATGCCGTCCCCAGGCGCAGGGATCCTCCGAAAGGTCAGAATTCCAGCCGGTACGCCACCTTCACCAGCGCCTGCTCGACCTGGCGCAGGTCGAAGCTGTGGCGGAAATTCCCCGCCGCGTCGGTCGTGGTCGGATCGTCGTCGTAGCCGCCGCGGTTGTACACGATGTAGAGGTCCGACAGCGGCGCGATCTCGTAGCGGTAGCGCACCTGGAACCCCAGGTTGCGCACGCCGAAGTCGGCAACAGGCTCATCGGTAGGGATCCGGCTGCCATTGGGCGCAATCTCATAAGCCTGGCGCAATCGTGCGCCCACGCCCAGCGCCTGCAGCTTCACCCGCAGTTCCTGGTTGCCGCCGAAGTTGAGGTTGATGCCCGAATCCACGCCGATGGTACGGCCGTCAAAGGCGCCCACCAGGTTGCCCTTGCCCTGCCATATCGTCCAGTAGGGGTCCGATTCATAGCTCGCCCCGGTAAAGAAGCTCAGCACGTCGTTCACGTAGAAGGTGGGTACGAACTTGAACATGTAACCCAGCCGGTGCGCACCGGTAATCGGGTTGCCGGTAATTTCACCCTTCGACTCGAAACTCCAGTTGCCCACGCGCGGGCGCGTCCGTTCGTACATCAGGGTGACATTGGGCGGAAGCCGCATCGGGTTGCCGCCACGTGTGATGAGGTCGTCGTAGGCGGCACCATCGATGTTCAACTGCCAGGTTTCCTCGCCACCGTCACGGCGGAAGCTGTCGCGGATGATTCGCAGCTGGCGTTCGATGTTCAGGCCGTGGGTGTTATCCACGGCGATCACGCGGTAGTGCCAGGTATGCGAGGAATACGCAGAGTCCGCCGGCAGGCCGGTGATCCGTTGCCTCACTTCATAATGCAGGTACTCGAACGCATTTCGTGGCAGGTAACCGAAGTCGTTGAGTTCCAGGTGGCTGCCGAAGTACATGCCCAGCCATTGCTGGGTCCATACCGGGTTCATTTCATAGTCGATGACGGTGGTGGCGCCCAGCCCCGAAGAATCCTTCCCCGGCTCGTCGATCTTGCTTCCAACGACATTGCTGGTGATCGAGAAATGATCGGTGGGCTTCCAGCGATGGTCGATGCCAAGCACATTGGCGTCGCGATCATCGAACGGGTCGCCCACGTGGGTAGCCAGCAAGCCAAGGCTCTGGTTGCCGTAGTCCTGCAGCAATCGCAATGCACCGAACGTACGCCCTTCGTCGCCCTTTTCCTGCGCGGCGAGCACGCCATAGCTGGTGCTGCCAAGGCTGCCGTTGAGCTTCACCGCGCCAGCAATGTCCGCAGGTCCGGTGCCGTCGGGCTTCAAACCACCCACCCGGCGCGTGTACACCAGTTGGGTGTAGTCCTCCAACATGCTGAAGTCGAAGATGCCCTGGTTCTCGGTGAAGAACGGCCGCTTGTCGGTGAAGAAGGTCTCTTCCGGGGTGAAATTCACTACCAGGTCGTCGCTTTCCACCTGGCCGAAGTCCGGGTTGATGGTGGCAGTGAGCTGGGTCTGGCCATTGGGCTTCCACACAAGGTCCGCACCCTGCTGGAACGAAGTGCCACCGTGGACGCGGTCATTGGTGGCCACCATGTACGGAGTGACGGCGAACAGCGATTGCGAATACGCCGGCAACTGGACCTTGGCGAAGTCCGACAGGAACCTTGGCCGGTCCACGCTGGCGGTGGGCCACGACATGCGCTCACCGCTATAGGCCACCACGCGGTCCAGGTACAGGCCGATCGTGCGTGTATCGGTGGATACCGAACGCATCGGCGCGATGTACCAGGGAATAAGCACCTCCACCGACCAACCATCGGCATCCTGCGTGGTGGCGCTGTCCCAGCGGCCGTCCCAGTCGTAGCTGAAGGTATTCTCGCCAGTGACAATTTCATCGGCGACGCCGCCGGTGGAGGTCACCTCGAAGTCATAGCCGGTGCGGCCATCGCCATTGAAGTCGATCATCACATTGATGCGGTCGACCAAGGCCTCTTCATCCCGTCGCGTGTGCTGCGTGGTGCGCGGCACACCTGCCGGCTGGGTGGCGCGAATGGCGATCGCCAGGCCCTTGGGCGTGGACATCACCCAGGCCTCGGTGGGCAGGCTTCCCGGTTTCCGGGTGAGCGGCTGCGTATCGCGGAAATCTGTGATGTGACGGGCCCCTGCCCACTCGGCGGGATCGATCCGGCCATCGATCTGGATATCCGTGGCGGCGGCGGCTCCGGCCACCAGCAGCAGTGCGATAAGGACAAAAATACGGAAGAACATGCGACATCCATGGGCCAAATACATGGAGTGGGATGAGCCCCGAGCGTAAAAGGTTACGCATGACTGATGGCCTAGATTGCAATGTCCTTGTCATTTGGGCGACCTACGGTGGGCCGCTCGACAGGCAATCAACGATATTTCCCATGGATAATTCCCGACGCCGTTTCCTGGGCGTCGCCGGCGGACTCGCCGGTGCATGCGCCTTCACCGATGCGTTGCGCGTGGCCCAGGCGATGGACATGCCGATGAAACAACGCATGGCCATGCCGGCCCTCGCCGCGCCCAACGTGCCGCTGGTAAACCCGGTGACCATGGCCAGATTCGTCGACGCGCTGCCGGTGCCGCCGGTTGCCGTGCCCACGGGCAAGCGCGCCCACGCCGCCTTCCCGGGCCGGGAATTGCCGTTCTACCGTATGCCGATGCGGGCCTTTAGCGCCAAGGTGCATCGCGACCTGCCACCCACGCCGCAATGGGGCTACGCAGGCGCCACGCCGGGCCCCACCATCGTGACGCGCCGTGGCGAGCCGGTACTGGTGGAATGGGCCAACGAACTTCCCACCAAACATTTCCTGCCCATCGATCACGGTGTCCACGGAGCCGAGAAATCAAAACCCGAGGTGCGCACCGTCACCCACCTGCACGGCGGGCGCGTTTCCGCGCCGAACGACGGTTGGCCCGATGACTGGTACGTGCCGGGCAAGTCAGTGACGGCACTCTATCCGGGCGCCCAGGACGCGACCACGTTGTGGTATCACGACCACGCCATGGGCATCACGCGGCTGAACATCTACGCGGGCCTGTTCGGAAGTTTTCACGTCCATGACGAAGACGAAGAAGCGCTGGGCCTGCCGTCGGGCGCGTTCGACATCCCGTTGATGCTCTACGATCGCCTGCTGGCCAAGAGCGGCAAGCTCTATTACCCGGTATCGGACGATCCCGAGGCGCCCTGGGTGCCCGAATGCCGCGGCGACGCCGTACTGTGCAACGGCAAGCTGTATCCCTATCTTGACGTCGAGCCGCGTCCATACCGGCTGCGGCTGATCAACGTGGCTAACACCAGCTTCTTCAATCTTTCGCTGTCGCACGGCAAGCCGTTCCAGCAGATCGGCAGCGACCAGGGCCTGTTGTCCGCACCGCTCGATCGCCAGCGCATCGAGCTTTACCCGGCCGAACGCGCCGAGGTGGTCGTCGACTTCAGCCCATACGCAGGTCAGTCGGTGCAGCTACGCCACCAGGCCGAGGGCATCGTCGAGTTCCGCGTGCGTACCAAGGGCCGCCGCGATACCTCGGTGGTGCCGGCCGCGCTGCGACCGGTCCAGCGCACTGATCCATCCACCGCCGTGCAAGACCGCGTGCTCGCCCTGGGCGAGCACGACGACTCCGGCGGCAACCCGATGATCATGTTGCTCGATGGCAAGATGTGGAGCGATCCCATCAGCGAAAAGCCGAAGAAAGGCACGGTCGAAACCTGGACGTTCGTCAACGTGACGGGCGACGCGCATCCCGTCCACCTGCATCTTGTGCGCTTCCAGGTACTCGAACGCCGTCCGTTCGACCTCTTCGCGTGGAACGCCCGCAAGGAACTGAAATTCACCGGGCCGTCGATCCCACCCGAAGCACACGAAGCCGGCTGGAAAGACACCGTGCGCTGCGATCCTGGCATGGTCACCCGCATCATCACGCACTTCGACGGGGAACCGGGCAAATACGTCTGGCACTGCCACTACCTCGAGCACGAAGACAACGAAATGATGCGCCCTTACGAA
Source organism: Pinirhizobacter sp. (assembly GCF_036499745.1). Classification (NCBI taxonomy): domain Bacteria; kingdom Pseudomonadati; phylum Pseudomonadota; class Gammaproteobacteria; order Lysobacterales; family Rhodanobacteraceae; genus Pinirhizobacter; species Pinirhizobacter sp. Next base: position 43,553 of record NZ_DASYDG010000052.1, on the reverse strand, counting down.
CTGGTGTGAACCCATAAGGGGTTGAACCCATAAGGGGTCAGAGTCATTTGTCCGTCTGCGGATAAATGACTCTGACCCCTTATGGTTTTTTTGTTGCGGTGGTAACGATTGTTCGCAATATCTTGCGTTGACACACGAACGTCATCACACCCTCACGCATTGTCGCGTGCGTGCCAACGATTCGTCATGTGCGAGGTAGATGCTCACGGCGGTCGATGAGGCTACCCACAACCTTGTCGACAAGAATCAGGGGGAAGACTTCCAGTAGGGAGAGATCCACAATGGTTACATCGTTGCGCCGCACACGGCTTTTGCCGCTGCTGATTGGTGCGCTTTCCGTCGGCCTCGCCGGCGTCGTCAGCGCCCAGGACACCACGCCCGACCACGATGCACAGTTCCGCTCGAATGTGCCCGTGGCCCCCTTCAAGAACCAGGTTGGCCTTCCCGGCGGAGTCGTTGTACTGCACAAGCCGAAGCAGGGCCAGGACAACAGCAGCAATACCGTTACCCCGATCAAGCACGTGATCCTGCTGATCGGTGAAAACCGCACGTTCGACCACGTGTACGGTACGTACACCCCGCCGAAGGGTCAGTCGGTGGACAACCTGCTGTCCAAGGGCATCGTCAATGCCGACGGCACGCCCGGTCCGAACGCGGACCTTGCCACGCAGTTCATGGCGTCCAGCACCGGCAAGTTCGACATGTCGCCGAAGAAGGCCGGCAAGTACAAGACGCTCCCGCAGATGAACACCGGTGGCGCGCCCACCGCGGCGCCGTTTGCCTCGGCGGCGCAGGCGCAGGCCATCGAGCCGGCACTGCCCGATGGCACCTACGACATGCTCGCTGCCGGTGGCACGGGCCTGCCCAATGGCGTGGTCGATACCCGTTTCCCGGCCAAGCTCGCCAATGCGCCGGTGGACATGCATGCGTCGATCAGCTACGACGCTTACGCCAACAGCCCCGTGCACCGCTTCTTCCAGATGTGGCAGCAGCTCGATTGCAACATCAAGTCGGCCACGGCGGCGAACCCCAGCGGTTGCCTCAACGACCTGTTCCCGTGGGTAGAAACCACCATGGGCGCGGGCAACAACGGCGCTCCGCTGCCGGCGAATTTCACCGACCAGAGCACCGGTGAAGGCTCCACCGCCATGCAGTTCCTGAACATGGCCCAGGGCGATGCCCCGTACTTCAAGAAGCTGGCCCAGAAGTATGCGATGAGCGACAACTTCCACCAGTCGGTGATGGGTGGCACCGGTGCCAATCACATCATGCTGGGCTACGGCAACCTGATCTACTACGCCGACGCCAACGGCGATCCGACCACCCCGCCGGAAAACCAGATCGAGAACCCGGACTCGCAGTTCGGCACCAACAACTGGTGGGTGCAGGACGGCTACGGTGGCGGCTCCTACGTGAACTGTGCGGACGATAGCCAGCCGGGTGTGAAGGAGGTCAAGAACTACCTGAAGTCCCTGCCGTACCTGACCTTCAAGGGCGGCGACTGCAAAGCCAAGGCCTACTACCTGGTGAACAACTACAACCCGGGCTACATGGGTGACGGCACACCGGCTCCGCTGGGCGCCGACCAGTTCACCATCCCGCCGACCACGCAGCAAAACCTTGCGCTGCTGCTTGAGAAGCACAACGTTTCGTGGAAGTACTACGGTGAAGGCTTCGGCAACGGCAAGGAAGACGGCGAAGGCGGCACCTTCTGCAATATCTGCGATCCGTTCCTGTACTCCACCCAGGTCATGACCAACCCGGAACTGCGGGCCAAGAACCAGGACATCAACGACCTGTACAACGACATCCAGAACAACACGCTGCCGGCGGTATCCATCGCCAAGCCGGACGGCATCCTCGATGGCCATCCGGCCTCGTCGAAGCTGGACCTGTTCGAAGGTTACGTGCGCAAAATCGTCGAAATGGCCGAGGCCAACCCGAAGGTATGGGATGACACCGTGATCATGGTGACCTTCGATGAAGGCGGCGGCTACTACGATTCCGGTTACATCCAGCCGATCGACTTCTTCGGCGACGGCACGCGCATCCCGCTGCTGGTGGTATCGAAGTACTCCCTGGGTGGCAAAGTCGTGCACACGTATTACGACCATGTCTCGTTCGACAAATTCGTCGAGGCCAACTGGAACCTGAAGGATCAGATCTCCGGCCGCAGCCGCGACAACCTGCCGAACCCCGTGGCGTTCAAGAAGAACCCGTACGTACCGGTGAACGCGCCGGCCATCGGCAACCTCATGGATATGTTCAGCTTCACCAAGAAAGACGTCAGCGACGCCTCGTCGATCAGCGACTGATCGGAGCGTTCGTGCAGTCACGACCCTGCCCGCGAAAGCGGGCAGGGTTTTCGCGTTTGCAAGGAAATACTGATGATGAAGAATAAAATCTGCATGTTCGGCCTTGTCACCGCCCTTGCCGCGTTCGGCGCCCACGCCGATCCCGGCGACTTTGGCGCCATGCCCGGGCTGTGGAAGATCCAGGTGCGGCACGTGGTCAACGGCAAGGCTGGCGCGCCGGAAGTGCACTGGCATTGCGTGGATGAAGGCGCCGACCCCTGGGTCACGTTCGCCGCGTGGACACCGGCGCAGGGCGAGTGCACGCCCACGAACCAGCATCGCAGAAGCACGGCGCTCACCTGGAACCTCACCTGCAAGGCGGCCCCGGGCGCTTCCGCGCACGTGGATTTCGACAGCGCCAAGCACTACACCGGCAGCGTCACCGTCGAAGGCCGTGGCGAGGTGACCCAGGTGCAAGGCGACCGTTACGCCGCCTGCACCAGTCCGCAAGACTAACGCGGCGGCGGCAGCCACAGTTCAAGCGTATTGGGAGCGCTGTTCGCCCACGAGGGCAACGGCACGGCCTGCGCGGCGCCCGGCGATACAGCAGTGGGATGCGCGGTGATCCAGGCCGCCAGCTTCTGCGCGCAGTCCTTGCCCTCCGGTCCATACAGAATCGTGGGCGAGCGCCAGCGATAGGGCGTGCGGCGATTCTTCATTGCCGCGGTGGCCGTGACGTTCTCGATGTCGGTGGCTGAGATGCCGATGAGCCTGGCCTGCCCCAGAAGCTGGTTGACGGGGTCGCGTTGGGATTCGTCATAGATCTGCGTGTACATCACGAATCCCGGCGAACCGGCTGGCCGGCAGGCGGCCAGCAGGGCTTGTGTCGTCGGCGCGGCGACGACCTTTGCGTTCGTCGCGATCGGTGGTGCCGCCGCCGGTGGTGGAGCTGCCGTGGTTACCGAAGCCGCGGCTGGCGCGGTGACATCCGGTGAAGTTGTCCCCGTGATGGCCGGCGGCGGTGGTGGCGGCGGCGGTGCGGGCGAGGTCACGTTCGCCGGCCCGGCTTCGCTGGCAACTTCCGCCGCGTCACGCGTGCTGCGGTCGTGCCAGGTGACATAGCCGACCAGGGCACGGTCCCACGGCGTGGATTCATGGCCCCCGCTGGCAAGGAAGAACATGCTGCCTTCGCATTTCCTTGAAGCCTGCTCGTCGGCAGTGGCATCGCACAGGGGCTGCAGGAGTTGCGAAAGATCCTGCAATACTTCGGTCTGGCGATCGGTGAGCGTCAGACCGTCGATGGACGAGGCGAACATGCTGACGCTGGCATCGGCATCTTCGTTAAAGGGAGCCTTCTTTTGCCCCGCGTCGAACAGGTACTCGCGCAACAGGCGTGACTCGCTGTTGAAGGTCGACTGCCACTGGACCTGTTGGTCCCTATGGTCGCCCCATGCCTGCCATCCGGCGATGGCGCCGGTGGCGATGGCGCCGATGCCCAATGATGCGCCCACGGTGGTGGCAATGCGCTTGCCGCGGGGCCGGTCCACCACCGGGGCCGTCATGCTGGCCATGTCGGTACCCATCACGGCGCCCTTTTCGGCCCATGCCGGGAGATGGTCGAGGAATGCCCGGGTAATGGGCGCACCAAGGATCGTTCCCAGCGCGCAATAACTTTCCCATTCGGACTCGCTGAAAAACTGGTTGCTGGTGCTTTGTTGCGGGAAGTCGCCTTCACGCCCCGCGTAACCGGCAACATCCAGCGGCATGTCCGGGCTCCTGCGTGGCTTGACGATCAGCAAGGCGCCGGGGGGGCCTTCGTCGTAGACGATGCGGGCAAGCAGGAAATGCTCTGGCCCATCTTCGGAAAGAATGGTGTCGGGAGTGCCGAACCATCCTGCATCGGAACCTGCCAGGGCAACCAGGCTTGCCGGGTCGATGAACGCGATGGTTGCGTCGTAATCGATGCGCGCCTTGCGCACCAGGTTTTCAACGTCCGCAAAAAGATACTCCGGGTCCGCGCCGCAGTCGGCCAGCACGATCAGCCGAAGTTTCCGCTTCAGCAACGCATAGACACCGGTATTGTCGAAGTGGCCACCGTCGGACAGGTACCAGTCGTTGTTCCGCAGGCCCGGAAAGCGGGCGAACATTTCCTGGAGTAGCGCCCGGTACTTGGAGAGGAACGTCGGCCCCTTGGGCGCACCGTCGAGCAGGTTTCCCTGCCAGTATCCCAGCCGCAGACCGGTAAGGAAGCTGAGCGCCGCCACGCCGGGCTTTGTCATCGACCCCATCCCCGAGCCGATCGCCGCACCGGACACGGCCACCCACTCGGCAAGCGTGGTACGCGCAAGCCATCCATCGGAACCGAGCACCGGTCCGTGCGTGCCGGTTTCGACGCCCAGCGAGCTCACCGTGAGGTAGATGCCATTGCGATCGGCATTGAAGTTGCCGGTGCGGTCATCCACCGTCTGGTTGATGCAGCAGTTGACCAGATGAACCGGGCCGCCGTACTGATGCGGGTGATAGGTGGACATGCACGCATCGTCGCCATTGACCAGGCGGGTGACGCCGGTCGTTTCCTGCGTGCGCTCGCGCGTATTCTCTTTCAGCGGAGAAACCTTGAACCGCGGCGTGTCGTTGCTGCCGGAGCGCTTCACCACGCCGTCGGCATCTCCTTCGGGGGAATTACCCACCGAGACATAGGCGCGCGCCAGCCGGGAACGATAGAAGTAGTGCAGCGACGACCGGTTCAGCTGCTGCAGCAGCCGCCCGTTGAGCAGGATATAGGCGGCGCTCGCCAGCGCTACCGCAAGCCAGCGCAGCCACGCATTGTGCAGGAGCGCCGCCAAGCCGTTGTCCTGCTCGGGGAAGATGATGGCCTGGAAAATCGTCAACCAGAAGACGGCCACCGACACCACAAGCACCAGCCCGACGATATGGGCGATCATCGCCCAGGGCAGGTTGGAAATCTTGCCGCCTTCCTTTGTCTTGAGCATGGGCATGACCATGCGCGCCAGGACCAACACCGCCGTGGTGGCGCCCACGCCGAAGGCAACGCGGCTGTTGGCCGGCGAACGGCCGGGTTCGAGCAGGGTGCGCATGTACCAGCTCACCATGTCCAGGGCGCCGAAGGCGAAGGTCAGCGCGACCAGCCGCAGGCTATGGCTTAGCCCGGTGGTGTAGCGAACGCGATTGGTGTCTTCGGCAAATCCCCTGGCGCCGCTGATGCGGGCTGCCAGCCACGCGACCGGCGAGGGCAGCAGGGCAAGGGCGCCGACGCCAAGCAGGACGGCGTCGAAGGTGCCTTTGCTGCTGCAGGCGTGGATCGCCAGATAAATGCCCACGGCCGTGGCAAGGATGGCGGTGGACACGCCCACGCCGCTTTCCTTGCCGAGGAACCAATAGGCGTAGCACATGGTTACCCCGCAAGCTGCCGGGATGGGAAGCAGGTACCACCAGACGCTTACGTGCAAAGGCAGCGTGTAGGAAGCGGAGAACAGCGACCAGCCAAGATGGGGAAGCGTGATCACGCCGGCAAACAGCACCATCAGCACCATCACTTCCACCTGGGTGGCCAGGAAACCCCGGAGCTGGCTGGCCAGGGCCTGCAACAGGTCCGCCGCCCCAGCCGGTGCGAGGAAGCGCCCGTTGTTGCGAAGCCACCACAGCACCAGTGAGCTGTCCCGGGCAAGGCCTTCTTCAACGTCTCCAGGGCTGACTTTGGCGTGGAACAGCCTGCCCAGCATCGAGCCGATATAGCCACCGCCGGACACGGTGGAAAGGTAGTCGAAGCGATGCAGTACGCGGTTCTTCGCCAGCGCCCTGAGCAGGCCCAGGCAGAAGGTGGCGCTGCGGATACCCCCGCCGGAAAGTGCCAGGCCGATCCGGGGAGCATCATCGGGAACGTTCGCGAGCTTGCGCCGTGCCGTGATCACGGCATCTTCGGCCACCCGTGCCGGGTTTGAAGGCGCCTGGACGGCGGCGTGGGTTGGGTCGGGCATGCTGGTTCCCCTGCACGAAACACGCTTCGCCGCGCGCCAAGGCGCGTTCGATGAAGGTGTTTTCTCCCCTGGTACCGATCTTTTAGAGCCGTATTTGCACGCGCACAAGTTGCGCATGTGGCCTAGGCATCGCTGCGGCGGTCGGCCATGTGTTGTAGGGCCGCGGCTTGGCGGAAGCGGAAGCGAGGGTCGGGTGCCGCAGGCACCTAGCCCGGTGTGCAACGTAACCTTATGTTTTTTTGGGCGTTGCGTCAGTGCAGTCTGCCACCATGCTCCTTCGCGACAGGGAGTGACGCACGACGGCCCCTATCGAAAATGTGAGTTGTGTCACATTATGGTGAGCGTTCGCGAGGCGACGCAGGGGAAGGGTTCGGAGGTTCTTCATGATCCTCGGTTCTGGGGCGCCAACGCCGGTCACAATGATTTTGCTTACTATCAGCTCATGAACACACTCACGCCAACATCGAGCGAACTCCGCCGCGGCAGCATCGCCTGCGTCGGCATGGGTATCACCCTGGGCTCCCACCTGACGCCGCTCTCGCGCAGCCATATCGAGACCGCGGACGTCGTTTTCGCAGCGCTTTCGGACTATGTGGTGGAGTTGTGGCTACGCCGCCTGAATCCGCAAGTTCGCAGCCTGCAGCCGTACTACCGGCCGGGCAAGTCGCGGATGAAGACCTACCGAGAGTGGGTCAACGTGATGATGGCCGAGGTGCGGGCGGGAAAACGAGTCTGTGCCGTCTTTTACGGCCACCCCGGTATTTTCGCCTGGTCGCCGCACAAGGTGATCGAACTTGCCCGCGCCGAAGGCTACCAGGCGCACATGGAGGCCGGCGTGTCCGCCGAAGACTGCCTGTACGCGGACCTCGGGATCGATCCAGGCCGCGTCGGCTGTCAGCATCTGGAGGCCAGCCAGTTGCTCTTCTTCGAGCGCAATCTTGACACGACGAGCCACGTGATCCTCTGGCAGCTCGGGGTGGTCGGGGACCGCTCGCTTGGCCGTTTCCGGACACCAGACGCGTACCGGGAGCTTCTGACAGAGCGCCTGCTCCAGGACTATCCTGCCGATCATCCGGCGATTGTCTATCGCGCGCCGACTTTGCCGATCGAAGCGCCGCACATCCAGCGCATGCCCTTGCGTGACTTCCCTGCCGCCCAGTTCACCGGCCAGGAAACGCTGTTGCTGCCGCCGGCGTGCGCGCTCAAGCCAAACGCCATCATGCGCGCGCGCCTGGATGCGCTCGATGCGGTCCACGGCACGGGCACCGAACCTGCCGTTCCGGCCTGAGAAGCTAAAGAAACCGGGCGCCTCGCCGCTACAGCGTCATGCCGGACCGTCATCGCGCCATCGGGCGCTGGTGGTCGACGCCACAGGTAAACAAGAACCAAGGGAAGCATATGCGCGACACCGTCGAACTGCTCGAAGCCATCGGCCGTGATGCCAGATTGCGGCACGCGTCGCCTGAGGAACTGGCACAGGCGCTTGAGTCCTCCGATGCCTCGGCCGGGTTGCGCGAACTGGCCGCCCATGGAGACGCCACGACCCTGACGAAGGAATTGGGTCTCGAGCAGATGCATGTCGAGCACCATAGCCAGACGGGTGGGCATGAGGGTGAAGGCCCCGACGACGACCATCACCATCACCCCGACGACGATCATGGCGATGGCAAGGACGACGAGCGGAATCCACGTCCCGACGATCCCGACGATACGCCCTCGACCTGAGGGGAGAATCGGCATGGCCCTCCGTCACCTTGGCCACATGCGGTCCTGGCCGGTCCTGGCAGGGCTCGCTCTGTGGGCGTTGGTGCCGCGCGGCCATGCTGCTCCGGCGCCGCCGGGAGACTCTGACGGCGGGCGGATCGCGCAGGTCGACGCCATACGCACGACGGATCACGCGCGCTTTGTAGACAAGCTGGGCGAGCTCCATCGCGGAGCGGCCGGCCTGAGCAAGGGTGAAAGGTGGCACCTGCGTTTCCTCGACGGCTGGGAAGCGAATTACGAAGGGCACTATCCAGAAGCAGAGGCCGCCCTCCGCGACGTCGTGGCGCATGCCGATGACAATGCGTTGGCAACCCGCGCCACCGCCATGTTGATGAGTAACCTGGGGGAGCAGGGCAAATACGCAGAGGCTTACGCCATAGCGACCCGCGCCGCGGACACGCTGCCTGTCGTGACCGACCCGGTGGCCCGATTCGTGTTATTGGCGAACCTGTCGCAGATGCTGACGTTCGCGGGCCAGCCCAAGCAGGGACTGAAGTACGCCGAACTGATGCTTAAAGCCACGCCGGCCGGACAATCCCCTTGCCAGGCCATGGTGCAGAAGGTTACCGCCCTCGAGGGCTCCCGCCAGCTCACTTCCCGTAGTCGGGAATTACTGAGCACGATCGACATCTGCACGGCCGACCGCCAGCCGATTTTCACCAACACCATGTCGCTCATCCTCGTGGATCGTTTGCTCGCCGAACACAAGCTGGCCGAGGCCCTGACGACCATCCGACGCATTTCGCCCGCCATCAAGGCAAGCCAGTATTTTCCGCATGTCATCGATCTGGCCAGCCAACGCGCCCGGATATACCAACAATTGGGCAATACCACCGAAGCGCGGAGAGCTGCACTCCAGACCGTTGCCATGGGCCATGCCGGCGACGTCAACGAGGCGCTGCGGTTCGCGTACCGCGTCCTGTACTCGATCGACAAGGCGCAGGGGCATCAAGCCAGCGCACTGGACTTCTACGAGCACTATGTCGTCCAGGACCAGGGCTACCTGAGCGATGCAAACGTCAGGAATGCAGCCTACGAGGCTGCGAGCCAGCACTTCCTCGCAGAGAAGCTCGAGACGGAGGGCCTGAGCAAGCAAAACCGCATCTTGCGGCTCCAGCAGGCGTTCGATGCCAAGGCCGTGGAGACGGGCCGTCTCTATATCGTGATGATGTCCCTCGTCCTGCTTTCGATCATCTTCTGGATGGTACGCATCAAGCGTTCGCAACTTCGCTTCATGAGGTTGTCGTCCTGCGATGGGCTTACCGGGATCTTCCACCACCAGCATTTCATGAGCGAATCCGAGCGCGCGCTGCGAACCCTGGAGAAGCGGTCCGGCGACGGCTGCCTGGTTTTTCTCGACCTGGATGATTTCAAGCAGGTCAACGATACGCATGGGCACGCCGTGGGCGATGCGGTGCTCAAGCATGCTGTCACGATCTTCAAGGGACAGTTGCGCAAGGCCGACCTCCTCGGGCGCCTGGGTGGCGAGGAGTTCGGCATGCTGCTGATGGATACACCGCGATTGCAGGGTGCCCTGGTCGCCGAGCGCATCCGCCTGGCGCTCGCAGCCTCGCCGCTGGTCATGGAAGGCGTGGTGGTTTCCTACTCGGCCAGCATCGGTCTGGCCTGCACCGATATGACTGGCTACGACTTGCAGCGCCTGTGCCGTGCATCGGATGCCGCGCTGTACCGGGCTAAGCGCACGGGGCGCAATCGGGTCGTCCTGGATGGTGACGGGGGCGATTCAGCCACCCTGCCGCTACCAGGCGCCGCATCCACGAAACCCCGCATGGCATAATCAAAAAAACGAGAATTATTCGCATTTATAGAATCGCCTGACATACGACGGACACCGTCGCATGGTGCAATCCATACCTGTCGGTTTGACTTTGAATACAGCGAGCGGGCAGACTCATCGGCCCTTTCCCCCGGAACGCTACCTGCGTGCGGAGGGAAGGTTGCGCCGGAATGTTTTGCGGCGAGTCGGGACGGGGGAGTCTTTCAATGGACCACTACATCCAGGGTCAGCATCGCGCGACCAACGGCGAGGTCTACGCCTACCAGGCCCAGATCAAGATGGCCGGTAGCGTGGCCCAGGTGTGGGAGCTTGAAACCGTGCATCGCCGCAGCGGACGCCGCGCGTACATCCACGTCCAGGACATCCAGCTCGTCGATGGCAGCAACCTCATGCCGATCACCACCAAGGTGTCGCAGAGCATCCACAAGGCGCTCGACCGCCTGCCATAGGGCTGTTTGGCCGCCTAAAGCGGCTTGATGCGAATGCTGCGGAAAGTGATGTGGATCGGTTCGCTACCCTTGTCTTCATCTCCCTGCAGGGAGATATGACCCTTCCTGTACTTGGCGTAGCCGGGCATTTTGGCGAACTTCGTCCCAGCTACCAGCGCCTTCCATTTTTCGTCCCACAACTGGGTTTCCACCACTTTGTGGCCGTTCTGGAAGAACTGCACGTGGCCGTCTTTGGCAATGATCTCGAATTGGTTCCACTGGGGCGATTCATGCACCCATTCCACATTGGAGGAGATCAGGTCGAAGAGGTCGCCCGAGCGCTCGTACAGGGTGGTGCTGTCCGGGCGGGTGCAGGTGAGGTCGGCGATCTGCATTTCAGGGCCGGTGGCCCAGGTGTAGTGGTATTCGGACGACTCATGCACGTAGAACATCACGCCTGAGTCGGCGCAGGGCGTCATCCGCCACTCGAGCTTCAGGTCGAAGTTGTCGTATTCGTCGTTGGTGACGAGGTCGGCGAAATCGGCTGGGTCATCCTTGATGTGCTTTTCCAGCACGATGGCGCCGTCGGAGACTTTCCAGTCCTTGCCGGTGCCCTTCTGCAGGTACGAATGCCAACCCTTGAGCGACTTGCCGTCGAACAGCAACTTGAAGCCGTCGGCTTTTTCCTGGTCGGAAAGCGTGTTCGGTTCCGGTTGCGCGACGGCGGCCATGGCAACAGGGAGGGCGAGGGCAAGCCCCAGGCCGAGGGCAACGGGGGTCAGCAGCCGATATGACATGGTTCGATTCCTGGGGACAATCCAATGCGCAGGCTAGCCCAGTTCGCCCGCATAGGAAATCTCAAGGTCGCCCGGGGGCTGTTCGGAAGCCGCCGAAGAGGCCGAGGCCACCCGGTTGCGGCCCTCCCGCTTGGCCCGGTAAAGCGCGTCGTCGGCGTCCACCATCAGCCGGTGCAGGTTGTAACCGCTTCGCTCGGCCGAGGCCACGCCCAGGCTTGCCGTCACCATGACATGGCCGGCATCGCGGTCCAGGGGCACCTCGGCGATGGCCTGGCGGATCTCCTCGGCCCGGGCCAGGGCCTGTTCGGCGCCGCACTCGGGGAACAGGATGCCGAATTCCTCGCCGCCCAGCCGCCCGAACACGTCGCGCGAGCGCAGGTGGCGCTGGCACACGGCGACCGTGCGCTTCAACACATGGTCGCCCACGGCGTGGCCGTGGGTGTCGTTGATGGTCTTGAAGTGGTCCAGGTCGATCAATATCAAACAAGCGCTGCGCGAGGATTTCGCCGAGTAGCGCAAGGCCTGGGTGGCCTCGTCGACGAAATGCTGGCGGTTGCAGATGCCGGTAAGGCCATCGCGCCGCGCCAGGCGCATGAAGCGCAACTGCGAGCGGCGCAGGCGGTACAGCAGGAATCCGATCGATGCCAGCAGGAAAAGCAGCAACACGATGTACGTGCGGCTGGTTTTCACCGCATCCCGGTCGAGCTCCTGTTGCAACTGCAGGATCTGGTTCCGGCGGCTGAGGTCGAACAGCTGGATCTTCTTGTCTTCCACCTGCTGGCGGACCATCTGGTAGGCCAGGGTACGCGCCGTGATGTCGTTGAGATGGCCCTTGTCGGCGGCCATGAACTGCTCGTGGTAGTCCAGCGCCGCGCGTGTGTTGCCCTCTTCCTTGGCGATCCGGTACAGCACGTCGTAGGCCATGCTCAAGGGCTCGGTGTATTCGCTCTTGATCGACATATTGATCGCCGAGATGGCAGATGCGCGGGCGTGTTCGGAATCGCCGGTTTCCCAGTAGGCCTGGGCGAGCAGCGCGTCGAACTGTGACATCAGGCTCGGGTACTGGTCGCGGCGCACGTCGGCATAATTGGCCTGCAGCAAGGTGATGGCCTCGCGGCTGGCGCCCTGCTGGATCTCGAAGGCGGCGATATCCGCACGCAGTGTATTGGCCACCAGTATTTCGCCGGCAGCCACGCAGGTGTCTACGCCTTCGGCGAAGGCAGGATCGAGCGACTGCAACCGGCCGCTTTTGAACAGTGCATGGAGCTTGAAGACCATCCCCTTGCACGTCGTCTCGCCTTTGGGGTAGTCGGCGATCATCTGCTCGGCATAGCTGGCGGCCTGGTCGTACTGGCCCGCGGCAATCAGTACCTGGGCCGCCTCGCCCAGGCCCTGGAAACGGGCCGTGGCATCGTTGATGGTAGGCAGTTGGTCGAGCAACTGCGACAGGCGTGCGAAGGCTTCGTCGTAGCGGTGACCAATGCCCAGGATGTTGACCAGCGTCGCGGTGGCGCGAAAGCGCAATACCGGGTCGTCGGACTTGTCGATCACCTGGGTAAGCAACCGTCCACCGACGTCGTAGTCCCCCGAATAGGCCACCTGCCAGGCTTCAAGGAACCTCAGGTAGCCCAGTTGCGTCGGCTGAAGGCTGTTCGACCGCGCGGCCAGGTCCTTGATGATCTGTACGAATTGCGGATGGTCTATCGTCTTGATCTTGTCTGCATGCGCAAGCAACTGGCCGGGATCCGTCGGCTCGGCCTTGCCAAACGCGCACGCGGCGAACAGCAGGCACGCCAGCACCAATGCTGGGCGCCAAAGGGCGCGGCGCGTACAGCCGGCCGCGCGCATGGTGTTAGGTGAGGCAAGCCATTGGAATCTCCCGCGCACGCAACTGCGTGCGGCCATCGTCGCCAGGGCGGTCGTCTTCCTCGTCTTCCTCGTCTTCCTCGCCTGGCTCGCGCTCGTCGTCGGGTTGTTCCTCCGCTGGCATCTGCAAGGCGAACATCGCGCCGTGTCCCAGCAGCGACCGTAGCCCGTCGACATCGCCGGCAAGGATCGCCGCGCGTTGCGCAGGTTCGATACAGGCGTCCTCAAGCACGCGCGCAAGAACGTCGCCCTGGTCGCGCAGGCCGGGCTCGCACCCGATGCGCTCGAGAAAATCAATGATGTCCGGCATCCCCACGACCCCGCAAAAGAGAGTACTGATGCTATGGCCCCAGCCTGTCCGCCAGGTCCCCCGACCGCAGATCATACGCCGAATACGGGTCGCCAGTGCCTTACGTCCGGCCTAGGACTTCCAGCCGTCGGCGGACTTCGGGATCGATCGTTGGCGGGCCAGGGTGGCCTGAACCATGTCGCGGTAGGTATTCCGCTGGGTACGAGCCCGGGTCCAGGTTGCCGTGTCTGTCTGGCGGACGAATTGCGCAAGAGTCCCGCATGCCGACTTCGTAGACTCGCGGGCCGCTTATGACGAAGGCATGGACGCCCCATGAAGACACCGGACGCAACGGTGGCCGCCAGTCCCGTGTCAGCCAAGGATGGATCGACCCACGAAAACATGATTTCGCGCGCGATCGGAAGCGTGCGGAACCTTGTTTCAGCCTGGTGGCAGCCGGGCGAGCCCATGTGTGACTTCACCGACTACTTGGATGAGTTCCGTACTAATCCGCGCCCAACCCTGTCGTTCCTGCAGGCATACGAACGTGACCCGACGAAGGATTTTAATGCCGTCCCTTTGAACCTCATGGAGACATCTTCGTTGGGGGACGCTCGGCCAAAACTGGACTTCACCCGCCTTTCCCCCGTACGCGCTGCCCTGCTCGCACTGGCCGCGCCTGGCTTTGGAGCAGCCCTGGGTTCCATCAGCCACCCATCATCGTCCAGGTTGCCCGGGACATCCGGCCTGGGCGCATGCACGATGCTTTGTTTCCCCATGGCAGACGCCGAACTCGTGCCTCAAAGGCGCGTCCCCTGGGCGTTGCACAGACGTCAATCGCCAGTAGTCGCAGGGCGCGGCGCATCCATGCCCGGTTCCGGAACATTGAAAATCAATGTCCCCCCGCCGACACGAAACCTGACATCGGCACCGGGTGCAGCCACGTTCCTGGCCGACGCGAAAACCTGGAACGATGACGTCGTCCGCCGGCTGGCGGTGGAGCAGCTCAACGCTTTCATGGGTCCACTTCCGCAGAACGAATGGCGGGCGTATCTCAAGCTACGCACTGGAATTCGAACCAGCGCCGATGCCATTTCGCAAGATTTCCAGGCGCGGGTGAAAACCTGGGAAGACGATTGCGTGGCTGCGATCAACACCGCCATCAACGTGGCGATCGGGCCTCAGGTGGATGGTCCGCTGGACTGCCGGACCGCCTGGCTGAACACCGACTACCATGAGGTTCATTCACGCCTGCCCCGGGCGCTGGCCGAAGGCGAACTTGTGCCCAAGCGTCACTCGGTCACGCTCTGGGACGCCGCACGCCAGGGCTTCTCCTATGCGGTTGCCTGGGATTTCGGTGCCGGCCGGGACTTCGTCACGGCGTCATTCATCAGCAGGGTCCGGGGCGGCGGCGCGGCGGTCTGGTCTGCGGATGTTTCCCAATTCGCCGGTATCGTGCGTCGCGTCGATCCCGGTGCGCGGGCGGCGCGGCTGGGTGACGATTTGCTTGAGGCCGGGTCGGGCGCCGCCCTTCGCCGGAACGATTTACACATCGATACCATGGCATTTGACATCATGGATGCCGCCCGCTCACCGGCGACGACGGGCGTCGATGCCTCGGTGCGTGATCGCCTTCATAAGGCCACGGTCGTTGCGCCAGAAAGCAGTAACTGGCGTCGCTACCGTGCCGAGTTCGGTATCACCGTGCCGGCACTTGGCGTGGGACACTGGGTGCAGTTGCCGTACTTTACCTATGCCATCGAGGACGTGGGCGTTGTTGCCCATGCGATCGGCTATCCGGCTTATCCGTTGCGCGTTTTTAGCCACCAGGCGCAAGCCGAGGCATGGCTGAATTCCACCGTGGATCTTGCCGCGCCATGGCTGCAGGCACAGTTGTCGGCGGATGACCGGGAACGTGCCGTTGAATTGCGTAAGTCGCTTGCCCAGACGGACGCGCCGCTTCCCGGCCTGAACCAGGTTGCGGAGTTGCTTCGCGATGTGGTGTCCGCAGTGCTTCCGAAACCCGCCATCACGCTGGTGATTGATAGCTGGAGGCCGCAGTCATTATCCCGTCCTTACGCATCGGCGGTCGCCCCACCCTGGGCGCTCGCATCCCCCGGTCGGGATTTCGCCCGTTCGCGGATCAGGGCCAATGCCGCTCGCCTGGCAACTCCCAAAGGACAACTGGACTGGACCTACGCCAGGCAGGCAGGCCTGGAGATGGCTTCGGAGATCCTGGACCTGCTCATCACACCGGTACCGGGCAGGTTGCATGGCCTTAACCGCTTGCGCACAGCGGCTTTTGGCGGATTCATCGGTGTGGGCGTAGCGCAAGGAGTCTTCGATGGCAGCCGTGGCAGCGGTGCGCGTCTGGCAGGCGCCGCCGTCGACATACTGGACCTCGCGTTCGGACTTTACTCAGGCCGTATGGCCGCTCAGGCGGAGCTTCGGCAAGCGGGGTATCGACGCGTTGCCCTTGATGGCGCCACCGACGGATTCTGGCGATTCGACGCCGATGCCATGGTCCGTCCGGTGGCGTCCATGGTGGACGGCCAGCAACCCTCAAACGATGGCGTCATCCATGTGCTGGGCAAGTCGTTCGTTCGCCTGGACGAGCCGCCTGGAACGACGACCGTACTGGCCGCTGGCCGCGGCGATGATGGCAGGTGGCGACTACGTCCAGGCGACACCGGCGACTACGCGCCGGCGATCAAACGCAGTGGCGACTACTGGGTGCTGGACCTCGATGACACGCCGGGCCTGGACGACACTACCTTGCTGTCCCGTTCGCTCTCCATGGCCGGTTTGCCCGCTACCCGGGATGCCGCGACGCGACTGCAGGACATGACCGGCATAACCCGTGCGGAGCTCGACCGTATCTGGGGCGGTGAAGCACCGCCATCGTGGTTCAACGCTGCGGCGACCCGCATTGCCATCGGCGACATACTCAACCGCCTGCTGTCGACGTACCCAAGGCACGAGGAGCCGGTGCATGGAATCGGCGAGGCGCTCTATGCGCAGTTCCTCGCCGATACTCTGGGTAAGCGGGTACATGTGGTGGACGACAATGGCATAACGGCCTACCTGCTCAGTCCACGCTCAGGCCTGGTGACCAGGGGCGACGAGTTCACGTTGCATCGCCAGCCTGGAGGGTTCTACGGCGCACGGCGTGATGCACCACGCGGATCGCGCATCGGCATCCCGGGCATCCTGGACGTCGCCCTGGCTGAGGAGCCGTTCCTGGGCGCCAGTCATGTTTCGGCAGCCGGCACCCCGCCTCTGCAGGCACGCCGCCAGATCGTCAATGCGGCCAGTGACAACTGGGTGCGACGCCATGTTCGGGAAATCAGACGTGCATGTCTGCATGCCTTTGACCTGGAGACCCCTCGACAGCCCAACGATTTCCTTACTGCCGGTCGGGTTGCGGCCGGCTCCCCTGCGTCTGCGTCCGATACGCGTGCCGAGGCGACCATGGCGCAACTGCAATATCGCTATCCTGGCATGACGCGGGCCGATGCCATGGCCGTACTTGCGGACCAGACCCTGGGACCGCTCGCGCGCGGCGAGCCGGATGCAGACGACCTAACCAGCGCCATGGGCGATCTGGGCGTGTTCTCCCGCGTGGTGGCGGCGCGTTTCCGTGCGCTTTATGGACAGTACGACGCCGACAGCGAAGCCTTGCTATTGACGGGTCTCACTTCCCATCCGGTATGGCCAGCGCACCTGTCCATCGAGGTTTTCCAGGGCGGTGTTGATCCTCAGACAGGCGACATCGTCAGTCATGGATTGTCGGTGGCGCGGTTTGGCACGGGCAGTACGCCATTGATGCTGGTCCGCACGCCCGAGGGATCGCACCGGCTGGCGTGGATGCAGGGCACGACCATGGTGGTTGCGCAAAAGCACGGGCCGCATGCCGTGCCATTGGTTCGCAAGGTGATCGAGGCGCTTCCAGAGGACCATCGCCATCGTTTCCGGGTATTGACGTTCGATGCCTCGTCCATCGTGGACTCACTGGACATGCCGGCAACCTCGAAAATTCTCGTTGATGCGGCGGCGCAGGGTATCCGTGCAAGCACACCGCTGGAAGGCAGCTATGCCGCGCCCATCAGGCCGGAAGACTTCCCGAACGGTGCCGTCAATGGATATTACAGCGCCTTCATCGGGGGCGCGCCGCGCAGCTTCGTCCAGGTCGACGGCGTGATGGCCCGCGCGATTCCCGACGGGGACGATCCGGCGCGCGCACGCCTGCTTTCACACCTGGAAGAAAATCGTCCCGGCCTTGAATACGCACCGGTCGTTCGCCTGGATCATCAAGGGCACTGGCGATTGGTTCGGGTGACGGACAGGGCGCAAGGCGAGCTGACCCAGTGGGAAAGCCCTGGGGGCGGATTCTCACAACCATCGACCTTGCTGATGCCCTTGGACGGTATCGAAACCATCGTGGTTGCGGGTTCGACGTGGCACCTTCTGGTGGGACGTGAGCGCGTCAGGGTCGCCTTCGACGTCGACTTCCAAGCCTGGCGAAGCATCGCCCAACCTGGCCGAGTGTTCCGGCGGGCGGAACATCGTTGGCGGGAAGGTGCTGTTACCAGTGCCCTTGATGCGCCAACGCACTTTGAATCGGTCCAGATTCCCTCGATACCCGTCCCGCCCATCGATGCAAAGCCATTGCCCAAAACCATCGGCTTTGGGTGGACGGGCCTCACCCCGCCATCGGCGGCCTGGTTGGCCACACTTGTTGATAACGCCAGGGTAGTCAATGACGGCAAGGGTGGATGGTCTACCCAGTTGCACGTGGACCTCGGCGACGCCTCGCAGGTCAGGGCACTCAAGGCAACGCTTGAGCCGCAGCACGTCCAGGTCAACGACCTGCGACGGGACCGGGCGTTCCTTGACTGGTTGAGGACGCCGGCGGGCGAGCTCTACACCGCCGCGCGAGATGGCCTGCATCCATGTAACGCCGCCGCCATGGACATGTTGCGGTTTGCCTGGATCCTCAAGCGCCATGGTGGCCTGTACGTCGATATGGACGATGTCATCCTCAAGGATTGGACCAAGGTCGAGGAGCTTCAGGCGGCTCCTTTCCAGCTAGTGTCCGGCGGACCGGTCAATCATGCATTGCTGGGGCTGGACTGGGATGTCAACACCAGCAACCTGGGTTCGCATGCAGGCAATCCATTGCTGGACCGCATCGTCGAAAGCATGATCGAGCGCGCCGCAATCAAGCCGGATTTCTTCAATGAACCCCCGCAGGCGGATGCTCAATCCTATGGGCGTGAACTGTCTGAACTCACAGGACCGGCCATGCTCAGGGACGTGCTGAAGAAGCATGCGCCGGAGATACCTGACCTTATAGCGGCCATGCGTGTGCTCAGGGAGAACGACATTCGCTACGAGGCACTGGAGCTCGCCGTCGCCGATGCGATAGAAGCTTATTTCCCGCTGGCGGCGCGAATCGACCCCGGAAGCCGGAACAGTTGGGTGCCATCGAATGATTGATGCTCATCCGCGCGCGTTGAGAAACTCCTGCAACCTGGGCACCACGAAATCCAGGAAGGCTGTCACCCGCGGCGCCATGCGAGTGCCGCCCAGGTACACGGCGTTGATTTCCTCGGGTTCATCGACACCAGACGATTCAAGCACCTCCACCAGGCGTCCGGCCGCAACGTCGTCCGTGACATTGAACGAACCCAACCGCGCCAGCCCGACGCCGGCCAGCGCCATGCGGCGGACCGTTTCGCCATTGTTGGCCAGCAACGAGCCGCCCAGCATGCGCGACACCACGCGGCCGCCATCCTTCATCGGCCAGACCGGTGCCGCACGACGGAAGTTGAAGCCAAGGCAGTTATGCCGGTCCAGGTCCTGGACGGTGAGCGGCGTTCCCTCGCGGGCGAGGTAGCCGGGCGATCCGACGATCATGCGGCGTGCCGTGCCCAAGCGCCGGACATGCAAATTCGAATCCTGCAGTTTGCCCACGCGGAAGGCGACGTCGGTGCGATCGAGATAGAGGTCGACAATGGTGTCGGACAGGGAAAGGTCGATCACGATGCCGGGGTAATGGGCCCAGAACGCCGGCAGAAGAGGTTCCAGTGCCATCGTGCCGAAGGCCACCGACGCATTGACGGTCACCGTGCCGTGCGGCTGGCCATGGTGCTGGGCCAGGCTGCTCTCGATGTCGTCAAGTTCCGCCAGCAGGGCCTGGCTACGCTCGAAATAAGCCACGCCCTCGGCTGTCAGTGCCAGTGCGCGCGTGGAGCGTTCCACCAGGCGTACGCCAAGGCGTTCCTCGATGCGTGACACCAGTTTGCTCACCGTCGATGGCGTCATCCGCAGCTTGCGTGCGGCTTCGGAAAAACTCCCGGTTTCCGCCACGCGTACGAATACCTGCATTTCCCCGGTCCGGTTATCCATGGCGCACCTGTGAACTGGATTCACTAGTGATGGGAACGATGGGCGGATTGTCAAGGCGACCGGCATGCTTCATCTTGCACTGCAGCATCCTTATTCATTGGCGGGAACTTCATGAAGACCAACTGGCCCCTGCTGGCGCTGGCCGTCGGCGCGTTCGGTATCGGCACCACCGAATTCGCCCCGATGGGCCTGTTGCCGGTGATCGCCGATGGCGTGCACGTATCCATTCCCACGGCCGGCATGCTGGTCAGTGCCTACGCCAT
Organism: Pinirhizobacter sp.; assembly: GCF_036499745.1. Lineage (NCBI taxonomy): Bacteria > Pseudomonadati > Pseudomonadota > Gammaproteobacteria > Lysobacterales > Rhodanobacteraceae > Pinirhizobacter > Pinirhizobacter sp. Next base: position 23,645 of record NZ_DASYDG010000052.1, on the reverse strand, counting down.
CGGCGTGATGGTGGGCGCACCGTTGATGACCCTGGCCCTGGGCCGGGTGCGGGCGCGCACGGCATTGATCGCGCTGATGGGTATCTTCACGGTGGGCAACCTGTTGTCCGCGCTGGCCCCCGGTTACGGCTGGCTGCTGGCATCGCGCATCGTCACCAGCCTGAACCATGGCGCCTTCTTCGGCCTGGGCTCGGTGGTGGCCGCAAGCGTGGTGCCGCGCGAGAAACGCGCAAGCGCAGTGGCCACCATGTTCATGGGCCTGACCATCGCCAACGTCGGCGGCGTGCCCGCGGCGGCATGGCTGGGCCAGGCGATCGGCTGGCGCATGGCCTTTGCCGCCACGGCGGGCCTGGGCGTGTTGGCGATGGCATCGCTGGCGCTGGCCTTGCCCAAAGGCGAGGCCGGCAAGATGCCGGATGTGCGCAGTGAGCTGAAGGTGCTTACACGTCCGGCGGTATTGGGCGCGCTGGGTACCACGGTGTTGGGTTCGGCGGCGATGTTCAGCGTGTACACCTACATTGCGCCGGTGCTAACCAACATCACCCACGCCAGCGCCGGCTTCATTACTGCCATGCTGGTGGTGATCGGCCTCGGCTTCACCATCGGTAACGCTATCGGCGGCAAGCTGGCCGACCGTTCCCTCGACGGTAGCCTGATCGCCTTCCTGACCGCGCTGGCCCTGGTGATGGTCGCGTTGCCCATGCTTGCGGGCAGCCACGTGGGCGCAACCATCGCCATGCTGCTATGGGGCGCCGCCGCCTTCGCCGTGGTACCGCCGGTGCAAATGCGCGTGATGCAGGCCGCGCATGAAGCACCGGGCCTGGCTTCTTCGGTAAACATCGGCGCGTTCAACCTGGGCAACGCCCTGGGCGCCGCCGCCGGAGGCGCGGTGATCTCCGCAGGCCTGGGCTACGTTGCGGTATCGATGATGGGCGCCGTGTTCGCAGCTTCCGGGTTGGCACTGGTACTGCTCGGTCGCCACCATGCCCGCCGCGTGGCCGTAGTGGCCTGATCTAGGGCTTCATGCCCGGCAGCGGCACACCTGCCGTATTGAGCAACAGCGCCACGTTCAATGCCAGCACCACCACTGCCGCAAGGATCGCGGCAGCCAGCAAAATCCTGCCACAGGCAGGGCCCATCAACTGGCGGCGGGTGGAGAACCATAGCAATGCCACCATCGGCACCGGCAACGCCACGCTCAATGCCACCTGGCTCATCACCAGCGCACGAGTGACATCGAAGCCCATCCACACCACCACGAAAGCCGGCAGCATCGTCGCCAGCCGCCGTACCCAGATGGGAATGCGGAAATCCACGAAGCCCTGCATGATCATCTGGCCGGCCAGTGTGCCCACGACCGAGCTTGATAGCCCCGACGCCACCAGGGACACCAGGAACACCGTCGCTGCCGCGCCACCGAGCAGCGGCAACAAGGTGCGATAGGCGGTTTCGATCTTCGCCACGTCCGCGTGGCCGGGATGGAAGGCCGCGGCCGCCATCAGCACCATGGCGATGTTGATCAGTCCGGCCACGCCGAGCGCGACGACCACTTCGATGTCCGAATACTTCACCAGCCGGCGGCGTTCGATGTCGCCCCGCGGAGGCATGCGGCGCGCGGTAAGTTCCGAATGCAGGAAGAGCGCGTGGGGCATCACCGTGGCGCCGATGATCGCCATGGCAATAGTCAGCGCAAAGCCATCGGGAAGGCGCGGGCTTACCAGCCCGAAGCCTGCCGCGGCCCAGTCGACGGGGGCAATGAATACTTCCAGCAGGTAACAAACACCCACCACCCCCACCAGGCTGCCGATAATGATCTCCAGCCGGCGGAAGCCGCGCTGCTCCAGCATCAGCAGCACGTAGGTCGCCACACCCGTTACCACCATGCCCGCCATCAGTGGGATGTGGAACAGCAGCGATAGCCCGATCGCACCACCGAGGAATTCGGCAAGGTCGGTGGCCATGGCCGCCAGCTCACTGACCACCCACATCACCCATACCAGTGGGCGTGGGAAGTGAGCGCGGCAAAGCTCGGCCAGGTTCTTGCCGGTGACGATGCCAAGGCGCGCAGAGAGCGACTGGAACAGCATGGCCACGATGTTGGCCATCAGCACTACCCACAGCAGGGTGTAGCCGTAACGCGCACCACCTTCGATGTTGGTGGCGAAGTTGCCCGGGTCGATGTACGCCACCGACACCACCATGGCGGGGCCTACGAAGGGCACGAGCCCGCCCATACCGCGGCGGCGACCCTGCTTGGTGCCCGCCTGGATGAGTTCGTCGTGCTTCGTGCCGTGCCCTACCGTGTCACGCATTGCCTTCGCCCTGCCTTCGAAGGCCTGACGTTAATGGGGGGCGTGTGAAAGGGTCATTTCCGCCATTCGCGTGCGAGAAGGGCGAACACCACGTCATCCACCCATTCGCCGCGAAAAAGGTAGCTCTCCACGTGGTGGCCTTCCTGGCGCATGCCCACCGCTCGGCACAGCGCAACGCTTGCGCTGTTGCGCGGGTCCACTGAAGCCACAAGGCGCCGGTAGCCCCATGGGCCGAATGCAAGATCGATGGCCGCTTCCATGGCCTCGCGCGCGAAGCCGTTGCCCTGCGCATCGGGCTGCAACGACAGGCCGAACTCGATGGGGTCGTCAAGCGAAGGCGGGAAGTGTATGCCGAAGTCGCCCAACAACCGACCCGTTTCGCGATCGCGTATCGCCAGCTGGCACCAGCTGTCGGGCGTACCGAACGCGCGTGCCCGCTGGTCGGCGATGAACCGGTCGACTTCCGCCTCGTTGGCCGGCTTCCATCCCTGGTATTGGCTCACGGCGGGATCGCTGCGATAAACGAACACGGTTGCCGTGTCTTCCTCGCGCAAGGGATCGAGGATCAGGCGTGCGGTCTGGATGATGGAGCCCGCGGTTTTGTCCATGTCACGGAGTATAGAAAAACTATCGAGTGAACATGCGAAACCGGCTCGATCCGCATGGTGTCTTGTCGCACACTCAGCCGCGATGAAGATGTCGCCAACGGCCCGAGGGGCGTATGCGTAGCAAGTTGTTCGTTCCCGGCGGCCGGCCGGAACTCTTCGCCAAGGCATTGGCCGGGCCGGCCGACGCGCTGTCGCTGGACCTGGAAGATTCAGTGCTGGATTCGATGAAAGCCCAGGCGCGGGCCCATGTCAGTGCTTTCGTAGCCTCAGCCGAAGCCCGGGCGGCCGCGAAGCTGATCATCGTGCGGGTGAATTCCCCTGATGGCGAATACTTCACGGACGACATCCGTGCCGTGGTCTGTGATGGCCTGGGCCTGCTGAACCTGCCCAAGATCGAAACCGTCACTGCGCTGCGACAGGCGGTAGAGGCCATCGAAGCGGTCGAGCGGCATCATGGCGTGGCAACACCGACCCGGTTGCTGGTGAATATCGAGACGCCGCGCGCACTGGCCCATGCCGCTGCCATCGCCATGGCCGATCCACGGGTGGCAGGGCTACAACTGGGCCTGGGCGACCTCTTCGAACCCCATCGCATCGATCGAGCGGACATGGCCAATGTGCATGCGGCCATGTTCACCATGCGCATGGCGGCGGCCGAAGCAGGTATCTTCGCCGTCGACGGCGCCTTCGCCGACATCGACGATATGGAAGGTTTCATGGCCGAGGCGGGCATGGCCAGACGCATGGGTTTCATCGGCAAGAGTTGCATCCATCCGCGGCAGGTGGCGTTGGCCAACGCTGCCTTCGCCCCATCGCCAGAAGAACTGGCTTTCGCCCGGCGTGTAGTGGCGGCGGCGCGCGAGGCCCGCGAAACCGGACGAGGCGCCTTCACCGTCGATGGCCGCATGATCGACCTGCCCTTCCTGAAGCGAGCCGAGGCGATCGTGGCTGCTACCCGATGACCGTCTGGCGCCGGGTGGCCACGGCAGTGTTGCTGGCGTCGATCACATGTTTGGCCGTGGCACGCCAGGCGAACGCCGACCCTGCACGCGATGCGTTGACGCCGATGCGTACGTCTGCGCTTCCGGCACTTCCGGTAACGGCCACGCCCACGGGCATGGGCACGGTGGATGGCACCGCGGTGGCTATCGGCGGCGGTGCCGCCTGGGCGCTGGATGACGGTGCCACGGCGTGGCGCAGCGTGGCCTGGCCACGCGCCATGGTGCCGGCGGATATGGCCGGGATCGGAAGCGATGGCAAGAACAGCTATCTGTTGTCGGGTAGCGGTGGCCACGTTGATACCGTGGCGCGACTGCAACTGTCGCCGGCTGGCGGACTTTCCGTGCAACCGCTGCCGGCACTGCCCATGCCGCTCGACGGTGCCATGGCTGCCATCTCGGATACCGCCATTTATGTGGGCGGCGGTGCGAAGGGAATATGGCGCATCTTCCGTATCGATCCTTCTGCCGACCGTCCAGCGTGGTCGACGGTATCGGCATGGCCGGGGGTCACAAACGTCTCTTCCATGGTGGTGCAGACCGGCGCGCTGTTCGTTACGGCACCGTCGGGCGATGGCGAGGCGATCTGGCGGTACATCGACGATGGCGGTTGGTCGCGTCGTGGCATCCTGCCTGGCCGCGTGCTGCCGCCGCCGCGCCCCATCGGCCAGGCGCATGTGCTGTATCTGGTAGCACCCGCCAAAGGCGCTGCCCCCATCACGCCGGTCACCTTCCAGACCATCACCAGTTCGTGGACGAAAGTGAAGGGCAACGACCTGCCATCCGCGCCGCTGGCGGTGATGCCCTGGCACGACGGTATCGCCTGGGCCAGCGCCGCGGATGGCCGTACGGCCGTCACCACTGCCCAGTTCCAGGGAAGCAAGCTGCTGCTGAAATGGCTGGACTGGATCGTCATCGTCGTCTACCTGGCTTCGATGATCGGCATCGGGCTTTATTTCTACCTGCGGGAAAAACGCAACTCCACCTCGAACTTCTTCGTCGGTGGCCGCAGCATCCCGTTCTGGGCGGCCGGGGTGAGCCTGTATGCCGCCAACACCAGTTCCATCAGCTTCATCGCCATCCCGGCCAAGGCCTTCGAGAGCAACTGGCAGTACCTCACCAACAACCTCATCGCCGTGTTCGGCCTGATGTTCGTGGCCGTCTGGATCGTGCCGCTGTTGCGCCGGCTGGATCTCATGAGCGTGTTCTCGTACCTGGAAACGCGCTTCCACCCGGCCATCCGCATGATCGCCAGTGCGCTGTGCATCCTTACCCAGCTGGGCAGCCGCATGAGCGTGATCCTGTTCCTGCCGGCGCTGGCCATCGCCACCATCACCGGCATCAGCACCACGTGGAGCGTGATCCTGATGGGCGGCTTCACCATCATCTACACCGCCATGGGCGGCATGAAGGCGGTGATCTGGACCGATTTCGTGCAGGTGATCGTGAAGATGGGCGGGGCGATATTCGCCATCGGCTTCATTATCTGGAGCCTGCATGGCGGCGTGGGGCAGTTCTGGTCTACCGCGATGGCCGAACACAAGATGCACCTGTTCGACTTCAGCTTCGACCTGACCAAGGCCACGGTCTGGGGTTTCATGTTCCTGGTGCTGTTCGACGTGGTGCTGACCTTCCCCAAGGACCAGGTGCTGATGCAGCGCACTTTGTCGACCAAATCGGACAAGGAGGCCGGGCGGTCGATCTGGGCTTTCGCCGCGATGATGATCCCTGGCGGTTTCGTCTTCTACATGATCGGCACGGCGCTGTTCGTGTTCTACAAGGCGCATCCGGAACGGATGAATCCGCTGCTGCCGATCGATGCCACGTTCCCGCTGTTCATCGCAGCGGAACTGCCGATGGGCGTGACGGGCCTGATCATCGCCGGCATCTTCGCCGCGGCCATGGCCACGTTGTCGGGCATCATGAATTCGGTAGCGACGCTTGTGTCGGTGGATTTCTTCGACAAGCTGGTGAAGAACCCCACGCCGCGTCAGAGCGTGCTGTTCGCCGAGCTCACCACGGTAGCGGTGGGGTTGGTGGGCATTGGCCTGGCCCTGGTGCTCAGCCGCTTCGACGTGCATTCGCTGTTCGACGTTTCCATCGAGTTGGCGGGCCTGTTGGGCGGCGGCTTCGCCGGGGCGTACACGCTGGGCATGTTCACCCGCCGGGCCAACGCACCTGGAGTTGCCATCGGCGTGGTGGGCAGCATCTCGCTGACCTTCGTGGCCTGGGTCTTCAGGCTGGTCCACCCCTACTTTTACCTGGCCATCTCGATATTCCTGTGCATCGTCATAGGCTACGTGGCAAGCCTGTTCTTCCCGCCACCCGCCCAATCTCTGCGTGGGCTCACCATCTACCGTGACGGTCCCGAGCATCACTAGCGGGACGCCCGTGCCCTACCATGGGCAGCATGCCCACCAAGGCCGATATCGTTGGATACCCAGTTCCTCAATACCTTCATCACCACGGTCGACCATGGGTCGATGGCGGCTGCGGCGCGCATACTGAACATCACACCCGCCGCGGTGGCGCAGCAGATACGTACCCTGGAGCGGGAAATCGGCGCCACCCTGATCGCACGCGTGGGCCGCACGGTAAGCGTCACCGAGGAAGGATCACGCATCCTGGAGCGGTCACGCGACCTCCTGCGCAGCGTGGCGGACCTGCGCAGCGTGGCCAACGAAACCGGCGTGTCGGGCGAGCTGCGCCTGGGCGCATGCCCGACGGCACTGGCCGGCATGCTGCCGGATGTCCTGGCGCGCATGGTCGAAACATTCCCGGGCATAAACGTGTTCATCAAGCCGGGCTATTCGGTGGACCTCTACCGCGCGGTGGAAGCTGGCGATCTTGATGCCGCGGTGGTGCTGCAGGCACCATTTCCACTGCCCAAGACCTGCCAGTGGCAGCTGTTGCGTGAGGAACCGCTGATCGTGCTCGCGCCACGCTCGATGGAAGGCCGTGATCCACACGAACTCCTCTCCAGTGAACCCCTGATCCGCTACGACCGCAACCAGTGGGGTGGCCGCCAGGCCGACGACTACCTCCGGGAACACGGCATCGTGCCGCGCGAACGGTTCGAGTTGAACGCGCTCAACGCCATCGCGGTAATGGTCGACAGGGGCCTGGGCGTATCGCTGGTGCCCGACTGGGCAAAGCCCTGGCCCGAGGGCTTGAACCTGGTGCGCATCGCGCTGCCGCATCCGGCCGTGCCACGGCGCATCGGCATCGTGTGGTCGCGCTCGAGCGTGCGCGTGCGGCTGGTGTCGGTGTTGCTGCAGGAAGGCCGCAGGGTGACGGCCGTCGCTGGGTGAAAACATGTTGCAAAGCAACATGTTCCGGCGCATCGGTAGCAACAAAAACTAGTCTCTGAACATAGTTCGCATCGGTTTGACGATGCATGCGAACGCCCTAGGCTCGCCAGCAATAATTCACGTTGTGCGCACGCCGGGGAGAGCGTCACACGCCATGACCAAGCCACTTACCACCGCCATCAGCGGCATACTGTTTGCTGCCCTTGCCACGGGCACCGCCTTCGCACAGGACACCACGCCGCCGGCCGACAGCAGCGCTCCGGTACCTGCGAAGAAAGAGGCGCAGGACAAGAACGGCAAAGTGGTGAACCTCGACCAGGTGATCGTCACCGGTACCCGCACGCCCAAGGCGATCGACGAAATTCCCGGCGCCATCACCGTGGTGAACAAGGAGGAGATCGCCCATACGCTGCTGGTCACCGAGGACGCCACCGCCGTGCTGGCGCGTTCGGTGCCGGGCTACGCGGAATCGTCCCAGGCCATGAGCAATACCGGCGAGACGCTCCGCGGCCGGATCCCGCTGCGCCTGTTCGACGGCGTACCCCAGGGCTCGCCACTGCGCGAAGGTACCCGCAACGGCACCTTCACCGACATGGGCATTGTCGGCCGCGTGGAGGTGATCAACGGTCCCTCCGCCTCCGAAGGCATCGGCGCCGCCGGCGGCATCATCAACTACATCTCCAAGGTGCCCACCAAGGAAGGCAACGAGACTACCCTTTCCACGCGTTACCAGACGCAAGGCCATGACGGCAGTGGCGGCTGGAAGACAGGCATCACCTTTGCGCGCAAGGAAGCTGCCTACGACGTGCTGCTGTCCGGTTCGCACATCGACCGAGGCATCACCTACGACGGCAATGGCCGCCGCATCGGCTTGAATACCTCAGGCTCGCTGGCCGATTCGACCTCCAACAACCTGTTCGGCAAGGTCGGCTGGAATTTCGGCGAGGATAACGACCAGCGTCTGCAGGCCAGCTATAGCCGCTTCAAGATCAACGGCAAGGGCGATTACATCCAGGTGCTGGGCTGCCGCGGCCCCACCGACGATCCGCCGTGTGCCACGCCCAGGACCAACACCTCGGAAAAAGGCCAGATCTTCGGCTCGAAGGACGCCTTCAACGACTTCAAGCAATACAACGCCGAGTACACCAACAAGAGCCTGTTTGGCGGTTCGCTGGACATCAACGCCTACAAGGCGGACCAGGCCATGCGTTACCTGCCGGAGAACACCGAGGACAAGCAGGATCCGTTGATCGCCCCGCTGAACACCCTGTTCGACCAGTCCGAGATCGTCGCGCACAAGAAGGGCCTGCGCACCTCATGGACGCGGCCGGACCTGTTCCTGACCGGCCTTGAACTGCACGTGGGCGTAGACCTGGCCCGCGACGAGGCACAGCAACGCCTGGCGCTGACCGACCGGCTGTGGGTGCCGCCGATGAAGTACAAGAGCACGGCGCCCTATGCGCAGATCTCCTATGACATCGGGCCGATCACCATCAGCGGCGGTTACCGCCGCGAAGACGACAAGCTTACCGTCGACAGCTACACCACCACGTATTACCGCAACCGGGTATTCGTGCAGGGCGGCGGGGTGAAGTACAAGGAAAACCTGAAGAACATTGGCGGCATCTGGCGCGTCACCGACGAGTGGTCGATCTTCGCGTCCTATAGCGAAGGCTTCACCCTGCCCAACATCGGCATCCCGCTGCGCAACATCAATGTGCCCGGGCAGTCGGTGGACCGGATCAGCGATCTGGATGCCATCATCTACAAGAACAACGAAGTCGGCTTCAACTGGCGGGGCGAGCAGGCGTCTTTCGGGGCCACGCACTACATCTCGAAATCGCCTTTCGGGTCGTCGCTGGCGATCGATCCGCATACATCGGATTTCATCCTCTCTCGCGCCCCGGTGCGTATCGAGGGCACCGAAGTTACCGCCGACTGGAAATTCAACGACTACTGGAAGGTCACGGCGCTGTACTCGCACATCACCGGTAAAACCTCCTTCTGGTCGGAAGATCCCGCCGGCGCCTATGGTTCGGGCAAGCTCAAGAAGCCGCTTGGTGTGCTGGACATCAACCCGGACAAGCTCGCCTATTCGGTGACGTGGAACTTCATGCCGCACGGCGATGCAACGCTCGGCGCCACCTCGTTGTTCGGCCGGCATGTGTCCGGCCACGATGTGCGCGCCTACGACGGCGAGGATTTCAGTTACTCCGAGCGCACGCACGGCTATACCCTGTGGGACCTTGGCGTGAACTACGATCTGGAAAACTACGGCAAGGTATCGCTGGGCGTGGAGAACCTTCTGAACAAGCAGTACATCCTGAGCTGGTCGCAGCTGGCCGGGTACCAGAACTACTGGGCGGGCCGCGGCAGGGTAACGTCGCTCTCCTACAGCATCACGTTCTAGCCGGAATGAAGCGCGCATGGACCGCGTGGTGGTGCGCGCTTTGTATCTTGGCGCTGGGTGCGCCGGCGTGGTCGGCCGACGCGCCGGCGTGGTCGCCTGAACGGCTCGGCCGCCTGCATGCCTTCATGGACAAGGCCACGGCCGCCGACGGTTATCTCGGAGGCGTGACCCTGGTGATGCACCGCGAATCCGTCGTCGACGTGAAGGCCTATGGGTATCGTGATCTCGCCCGCCGCGTATCGATGACGCCGGACTCGATCTTCCGCATCTACTCGATGACCAAGACGGTGACGTCGGTGGCGTTGATGATGCTGGTGGAGGAGGGCAAGGTAAGCCTTGAGGATCCTCTTTCCCGGTACCTGCCGGGCTTCGACCACCCTTACGTGCTCCATGATGGCAAGCGGCGGCCTGCCTCGCGCGTGGTGACCTTGCACGACCTCCTGACCCATACCGCAGGCTACCCTGCCGGCGTGGAAGGCGACGATGAGGCCGTGAAAGCCATGGAGCGCATCGACCCACACGGCGCCGCGGATCTTCGGGATTTCGCCGCGCGCATGAGCCGCGTGGACCTGGCGGCCGACCCTGGCACGCGCTTTGGCTATGACGGCGCTTCGCTGGAACTGATCGCCCGCGTGGTGGAGGTGGCCTCGGGCCAGCCTTTCGCGCAGTTCCTGGAAAGCCGGATTTTCCGGCCGCTGGGCATGGTCGATACTGGCTTCCGCGTGCCGCCCGCACAACGGGTGCGCGTGGTGGACATCACCACCATGGGCGACGACGGCCACCTGCGCATCGCCGATGGCCCCAGCGCGAAGCATCCGGGTGAGCCGCTCAATCGCTACGACAGCGGCGCCGGTGGCCTTTATTCCACCGTGGGCGACTATGCGCGGTTCGCCCGCATGCTGCTTGATGGCGGCACCGTGGATGGCCATACCCTGCTCGGCCGCAAGACGGTGCAGCTGATGATGCGAAACCACCTGGGCATGCTCGATCCGCCAGTCACGCAATTCAGCCCGGCCGAAGGCTTCGGTATCGGCGGCTCGGTGGTGATCGACGCCGCGCGCCGCGGGCAACTGGGTTCGGACGGCCAGTACGGATGGACGGGTGCGGCATCCACTTACTACACCATCGATCCGAAGGAACACCTGGTCGCCGTTCTTTTCCTGCAGCACCTGCCGCGCGACGATGCAAAACACGACCTACCGCGCATCAGTCGGAATTTCTACAACCTGGTGTACCAGGCCATGCCATGAATGACCCATCGTGCGGCACCGTGCTGGTTGCAGGCTCCGCCAACCTGGATTTCGTCGTGCGCGCCGCGCACGTGCCGGCGCCGGGCCAGACCATCCTGGGCCGCGACATGGCCACGTTCCCCGGCGGCAAGGGTGCCAACCAGGCGGTGGCCGCGGCCCGCGCCGGCGGCGCTGCCACACGCATGCTGCTGGCGTTGGGTAACGATGCGTTTGCCGACCCGATCGAGGCATCGTTGCGCGCGGCCGGCGTGCGCATGGATATTCTCAGGGCGAAGAACGAACCCACCGGCGTGGCCTTCGTATGCCTTGCCGACTCGGCCGAGAACGCCATCACCGTGGCACCCGGTGCCAACACGACGCTGCGGCCGGAACACCTGCCTCCGCTGGCCGGCGTGAGCCACCTCCTGCTGCAGCTGGAGACGCCGCTGGCAGTGGTATCGGCTTGGGCCGCGGCTGCCCACGAGGCGGGTGTAACGGTGGTGCTGAACGCCGCCCCGGCAGCTGCGCTTCCCGCGGATTTTCTCGAAGCGGTGGATATTCTCATCGTCAACGAGGGCGAACTCGCCTTGCTGGCGGGCCCGGAAGGCGACCTTGACAACCGTATGCGCCGTCTCGGCGTGGCCATGGTGGTGGTGACGCTGGGTGCCCGTGGTTGCCGCGCCCTCGTGCATGGCGACGTCATCGTGCAGCCGGGTTTTGCCGTGGACGCGGTCGATACCACGGGGGCAGGTGATACTTTTTGCGGCACCCTGGTGGCGGCGCTCTCGCATCGGCTTCCTTTCGACACGGCACTGCAACGCGCGACCGCCGCTTCGGCCCTGGCCTGTACACGGCTGGGTGCGCAGGCCGGCGTACCCGCGCATGATGAGGTCGACCGCTTCCTTTCAGCGCCGCCACCGCTCGCCCCTCTTTCAGCCGCGCTCGTAGCCCAAGACATCCAGACATGACACAACCCACTGCCCCTGGCGATCCATCCGACGACGAAGCCCCGGTACGAACGGAGTTCAAGTTCTCCCACGTCACCACCGGCCGCTACCTGCCCACACCAGGGAAGGCGCCCGGCTGGCCCTTCGCCGAGATCGGCCACTGGAAGATGGATGTCGACGGCAGCGTGGACGACTGGGTGCGCGAACTGCGTGACTGGCGGCGTGAGCACCTGACCCGCATCGGCTACGACGACAGCAACTACCGCCGTGCGGAATTGCAGTGGGCCCAGCGCAACTTCGTCCACACGCAGATGATGGTGGAAGACCGCTACTTCTACGATCCGGTGGCCGGACGTTACACGGTGGATCGCTACCTCGATGACCTGAAGCAACGCTTCGGCGGCATCGACAGCGTGCTGGTGTGGTTCGTCTATCCCAACATCGGCATCGACGATCGCAACAAGATCGACCTTGCCCACGACCTGCCCGGGGGCATCGAGGGCCTGCGTGGCGCCGTGGATGATTTCCATCGCCGCGGCGTGCGCGTATTCCTGCCCACCATGCCGTGGGACAACGGCACGCGTGAACTCGGTGTCAGCGACTGGCAGGCGATGGCGGAACTGGTAGCCGCCACCGGCGCCGATGGCATCAACGGCGATACCTACAACGGCGTGCCGCGGGCCTTCTTCGATGCCTGCGACGCGGTGGGCCATCCCGTGGTGCTGCAGCCCGAATCCACTATCAGCGCCGAGGAGCAGCTGATCTGGAACGTGCAGAGTTGGGGCAAGAAGGCGCCCAACGAGCCGGTGCCACCGGTGGCCAAGTTCAAGTGGCTCGAGCCGCGGCACATGATCAACTACGAGAACCGCTGGGGGCGCGACCGCAACCACGACCTGCAGTACATCTTCTTCAACGGCATCGGCTACAACGCCTGGGAAAATATCTGGGGCATCTGGAACGGATTCACCCCGCGCGATGCCGAAACGCTTCGCCGCGTTGCCACCATCGAGCGCCAGTTCGCGCCGGCCATGACCAGCATGGACTTCCGACCGTACGAGCGCACCCTGCAGGCAGGCATCTTCGCCAGCCGGTTCCCGGCCGATGGTTACACGCTGTGGACGGTCGTCAATCGCAACGAGCACGACATCGACGGCGAGCAGCTATCGCTTCCCCATCGTGAAGGAGTGCACTATCTGGATGCATGGCACGGCGTGGCGCTGGAGCCGCGGCTGCAGGGCAACCGGGCCGTGCTTGCCTTCCCCATGGAAGGGAAAGGCTTCGGCGCGGTACTGGCGATCGCGCCTGGTACCGTGATCGACGGGCTGGACGCTTTCCTCGCCACCATGAAGCGGCATGCGGCGACCCGCCTGGGATCGCTTTCCAGCCAATGGCGGTCCCAGCCGCAATACATCGTCGATAACCCGCCAACGGCGGGCGCGAGCGAGGCACCTGAAGGCATGCTGCCGATCCCGGAGGCCACCTTCGACTTTGTCGTCGGCGGCATCGAGATCGAGGGGCAATCATGGGAGGGCAACGACGTGCAGTACCCGTGGGAATCGAGCGCGCGGCGCAACCACCGCCACCGCATCGAGATCCCCGCCTTTTTCATCGACCGCACGCCGGTGACCAACGCGCAGTTCAAGGCCTTCCTCGACGACAGCGGCTGGAAACCCGCCGACCCGCACAACTTCCTTCGGCACTGGCGGCAGGGTGCGCCCGTCAAGGGAGAGGAAAATAAACCTGTCATTTGGGTAGGCATTGAGGATGCTCGCGCTTATGCCGCCTGGGCCGGCAAACGCCTGCCACGCGAATGGGAATGGCAGTACGCGGCCCAGGGCACCGATGGCCGTCATTATCCCTGGGGTAATGAGGCCGACGCATCGAGGGTGCCTGCCACGAACCGCGGCCGCACGCTGCGTGCGCCCGACGATGTCGATGCCCATCCTGAGGGTGCCAGTCCCTTTGGCGTGCTCGACCTTGTCGGCAATGTCTGGCAGTGGACCGATGAATTCCTCGACGAGCACACGCGTGCCGCGGTGTTGCGTGGGGGCGGCAGCTATCTGCCACAGACGTCGCACTGGTATTTCCCGCAGACTCACCGGCTGGACCAGCACGGCAAGTACCTGCTGATGGCGCCGTGCAAGGACCGCTCCGGTTGCGTGGGTTTCCGCTGCGTGTTGGACGCCGCAATGACTGGAGCGTTGAAATGAGCGTACCCGGCACGCGGCTGGGCGGCGTGCTCGGTGATGCCCTGGACGCCAACCTGCATGGCCGTCTTTCGCATTTCATCGTCGACGAGCACAGCCCTGCCATCGTGCTGTTCGCACCGTCGCAGCGCGAACTGAACCGCGAGGGCGACTGGTACGGCGAGCACGCCGGCAAATGGCTTGTCGCCGCCGCCCGTGCCGCCGCCCGTAGCCGCGATGCGGCATTGCGGGCGCGCGTATTGCGAGTAGCACAGTTCCTGGTAAGCACGCAGGAAGCGGACGGCTATCTGGGCACTTACGCGGTCGATCGCCGGTTCATGCAGCCGCAACCACCCAAGCCCGTCACCTGGGATGGTGCGCCCAGCGTACGCACCTGGGATATCTGGACCCATGCCTACCTGGTGCTGGGGCTGCTGGAGGTTCACCAGCAATTCGATGCGCCCGTTTGCCTGGAGGCTGCCCGTCGCATCGGCGTGCTGTGTTTGAACACGCTCGAGGGCGGCGGGATCGACATCACGGACCTGGGCAACCACCACGGCATGTCCGCCACCGTGCTGCTGGACCCGGCCGTGGCGTTGTACTTCGCCACGCACGACGATGCCTTCCTCAAGCTTGCCCGGGTGGTGCTGCGCCAGGCCAATGAGCATCGCGAGCTCGCCCTGCTGCCGAAGGCGCTGGCAGGCACCGACGCCGCCTTCATCGCCACCGGCAAGGCCTACCAGCTTGCGTGGAACCTCGTAGGCATCGCCAAGCTGTACCGCGCGACCGGCGACACGGAACTGCTCACGGCGGTGGAAATGCTCTGGCAGAGCATCCGCGACCACCACCTCACCCTCGGCGGCGGCCCATGGGGCGGCGTGGCGCATCGCTCACGCGAATGCTTCAACCCGCCTGGCGTGTTCAGCCCCCAGGGATACGTGGAAACCTGTTCCACCTTGGCGTGGATCCAGCTCAATCGCGAGTTGCTGCAGATCACCCACGACGCGAAGTACGCGGAGGAAATCGAAAAATCCGCTTACAACGATCTGTTGGCGGCGCAGGCGTCCGATGGCGAGGACTGGTGCTACTACGTGTTTCCCAATGGCCGCCGCGTGCATACAACTTACTGGCGCTGCTGCAAATCCAGCGGCGCCATGGCACTGGAAGAACTTCCCGGCATTGCCTTCACCCAGGTCGACGACCGCACGTTGGCCGTCAACGTGCACGGCCCAGGCGAGGCCGGCTTCGAGATCGCCGGTGGCGTGCGCCTTGAATCCATCACCATGTACCCGTACTCGGGCGACGTTCGCATCCGCGTGTCGCTGCATGGTGCGGCGAGGTTCACCGTTCGCGTGCGAGTGCCGTCCTGGGTCATCGATCCCACCATGCACATAAACGGCGATCCCGTCGAAGTGGCCGTCGTCGCGGGAACCTATGCCAACCTCGAACGCGAATGGCACGACGGCGATGAGATCCTTGCCCGCTTTCCGGCGCAGCCGGTGGTGCACCGCCGGATCAACCGCAACGTGCAGGAGTCGCTGGCTCCCGACGGCAGCCCCGTGCGCCAGGAAGTGCTGAGAGACGCCTTCGTGGCTGTGACCCAAGGCGCACTCGTCTATGCCACGGCGTTGATCGACGGCTTCAAGTCGAGCGAATCGGTGCGCTTGCCGGCCGGCGAGGGCGGCACATGGCTGAGGCACGATGCCGATCCGCCGCGAGTGACCATGGATCTGGGTTACCGAGAGCCATTGGCCTTCACCCCGTACTTCGCGGCCGGCGGCCGCGCCGACGGTGCATGGCGCCTGACCTGGCTGCCCCTGGCGCCGCCCACGCAAGATTCATGAGGATGCCTTCGTTACACAAGAATTTGTGGCTTAAGAACATATCCCGGCCTGCTTTTTAACCCCGGCAGGCTCATGCAAAGTGACTTCGGTACAAGGGTCGGCGAACCGGATGAACGAGCAGCGCAAGGAATCACCCAGGCAACACGTACCACGCACGCAGGCTGGTCCTTTGGCGGGTGTGCGGGTGCTGGATCTGTCGGCATACATCGCCGGGCCGTATGGCTGCACGCTATTGGCCGACCAGGGCGCCGATGTCATCAAGATCGAACCGCCGGCCGGCGACAACCTGCGCCAGTATCCATCCACGCTTGCGGCCGAGAGTCGCGCGTTCCTGGGCGTGAACCGCAGCAAGCGCGGCGTCGTCCTGGACCTCAAGCGCGCTGAAGACCACGCAGCACTTCTGCGCCTGGTGCGCGATGCCGACGTACTGGTGCACAACTTCCGGCCGAGCGTGCCCGCGCGCCTGGGCATCGACCACGAACGCCTGAACATGGTGAATCCACGCCTGATCTACTGCGCCGTCACCGGCTATGGCGAAGACGGCCCGATGCGCGACAAGGCCGGCTATGACCAGGTGCTGCAAACCATGACCGGCATGTGCGCGCTGCAGGGCAAGCGTGGCGGACCGCCGGAAGTGATCTATGGTTCGGTAGTGGATTACTATGCCGCCGCACTGCTGGCCGCGGGTGTTTCTTCGGCATTGTACGAACGCGAACGCAGTGGGCTGGGCCAGTTCGTCGGCGTGTCGTTGCTGCGCAGTGCGCTCACCATGCAGTCGGCGCGGATGATCTGGGCGGAAGGCGAATCGCTGGACATCGGCCGGGACATGCGCTCGGGCGGTGTTACCGGCATCCATCCCACGCGCGAAGGCTACATCTACATCTCCGCCAATACGCCGCGTTTCTGGAAGGCGCTGTGTGAACGTACGGGACTCACCCTGCATCACGACGAACGCTTCGACACCGTGCGCAAGCGTGCTGAACACCACGCCCAGATCGTGCCGGAGCTGCACGCAGCGCTGGCCACGCGCACCGCCTTGGAATGGGAATCGATCTTCGGCGACGACGTGCCCAGCGCCGCGGCGCGGCGCATCGAGGACATGTTCGACCACCCGCAGGTGGCGGCCGAGGGCCTGGTGGCCACCTTCGAGCATCCCGTCGTGGGGAAATACCGCGGCGTCACCCATCCGGTGAAATTCGGCCGCACTCCGGGGCCCGAGCCGTTCGCTGCCCCAGTATTGGGGCAGCACAACAGCGAGCTGGATTAGGCGGCCTGGCGCCTGGCCAGACGGGAAATCCACAGGTACATCGCGGTGATCACCGCCGCGAACGCGATGCCGCCGATCCACAGGGCGGCGGTGCCGAAGCCCTCGCCCACCAGCGCCAGCGGCGTGCCTTTGCCGGAGAACACCACCAGCGCAGCCAGGGCCACGCCTATCAGGCTTTCGCCGACGATCATGCCCGAGGCCAGCAAGACTCCCAGCTGCTTGGTCGGTTCCGGGCGCGGGCCGCGGTCGGCGCGGCGATCGAACCACCAACCCACCACTGCGCCGACCACGATCATCAGCGTGGTGGAACTGGGCAGGTAGATTCCCAGGCCCACGGCCAGCGGCGGCAGGCTGGCCGAGGAGGTGCGGCGAAGGAAGGCATCGATGATGATGAGGGCCACGCCGATCAGGGCGCCCTGGCCGAGCAGAGACCAATCCAGGTTTCCTTCGATCACGCCCTGGGCCAGTGCGGAGATCAAGGCTGCCTGCGGGGCGGGCAATGCTTTGGCGGCATCGACACCCGGGGCGCCAGCGAAACCGTAGGCCTGGTTCAACAGGTCCAGCACCGGCGGGATCACCGCCGCGCCGGCCAGCACGCCGACGATCAGTGCCACCTGCTGGCGCCATGGCGTGGCGTCCACCAATTGACCGGTTTTCAGATCCTGCAGGTTGTTGTTGGCGATGGTCGCCACGGCGAACACGACGGCCGTGGCGAACAGGGCGAAGGCCACCAGGGCCTTGCCGGCATCGACGCCCAGCAACGGCTTCACGCCGAACACCAGCAACACCGCCGCGCCGATCACGACCAGGATACCCACGCCCGAGAGCGGGCTGTTCGACGAGCCGATCAGGCCCGCCATGTAGCCGCACACGGCCGAGACGAAGAAGCTCATCACCACGATGTACACCAGGCCGCTGATGGCTAGCAGCCACGCGTGGCTGGCCAGCGTGCCTACCGCGCTGAAGTCGTAAAGCAGCCAGATGACCGGCAACAGGCACACTACCGAAATGATGCCCACGATGTGGATGGGAATATCGCGTTCGGTGCGCGGCAGGCTGGCCGCCTGGCCGGCCTTGCGAATGCGCGCGGCGGCGGCTGCCGCCGTCAGCCCGCTCACCACCGGTTTCACCAGCTTGGCGAGGGTCCATATGGCCGCTACGCCGATCACGCCTGCGCCCATGAAGCGCACCTTGTGCGTCCACACCGCCTGTGCGGTGTCGGCGATGCTGCCCACCACCTCGTGGCCGCTGGTGAACCACGGCACGATGCCGCCCCAGGCGATCAGGAAGCCCACCAGCATGGCCAGGCCCACCCACAGGCCCACAAGGTGACCCACGGCGAACAGGGCGAACGACAGCGAGAAATCGAAACCGCTGAGCGCTCCCTTGCGGCCGATGGCGAAGGTGCGCGCGATGTCGCTGGCGAAGATCTGCGTACCCACGACCACCGCGAAGGCCGCGGACACCACCGAGCCCACGACCACCGCCTTCAGGCCCGCGCTGCTCGATTCAGCCGCTTCGGCTGTGGTCTGGCCGCTGGATTCATCGTGCGCACCACCAACTTTCAGTACTTCCGCGCACGCCACGCCTTCGGGATAAGGAAGATCGGAGTTGGTAACCAATGCACGGCGCAACGGGATGGAATACATCACGCCCAGGATGCCGCCCAGGGCGCAGATGGCGAACGACGTCCAGTAGGGGAAGCCCGTCCACCAGCCCACCATGATCAACCCGGGGAGGACGAAGATGATCGATGACAGCGTGCCGGCGGCCGAAGCCACCGTCTGCACGATGTTGTTTTCCTGGATGGTCGCCCCGCGCACCGCGCGCAGCACCGCCATGGAGATCACCGCTGCTGGGATCGAGGTGGCGAAGGTCAGGCCTGCCTTCAAGCCGAAGAACACGTTGGCGGCGGTGAAGACCAAGGTGATCACCACGCCCAGTACCAGGCCGCGGATGGTGAGCTCGGTACGGTGGTCCTGCAGGACGGCTGGCTGTGTCATTGGCGCGTTTTCCCCTTTTGAATCATCCGCCGAGCGTAAACCATCGCCTCGCTTGCTCGCCAGCGCTGGCTTATCCCTTGACAGTCACATAGGTGAAGCCTCGGACCAGCCGGAGGTTAAGCCGACAGGCCATGCCTGCAGACTGACATTGATTCGCCAGGGCGCCGTGGCGAATGATGATCGCCCTTCGACACGGAGTGTCACCCATGCAATCAAACCCGTTCCTCCGGTACGGTCTTGCGGCCGGGCTGCTCACTTTTGCCAGCGTGGCCACGGCTTCGGACGCGATGTCCTCAGCCACCGAAACGGTGAGCTACGATTCCGACAAGACGCTCGTCCTGGATTTCCACGAGGCAGCGTTCGCTTGCCTGGACCTGAGGGAGGCCCATAAGTATCTTTCGGCCAGCTTCATCCAGCACGACCCGGCCGTGGAAGATGGTGTGGCCGGCTTTGCCAAATTCCATGCAAGCCTGCGGTCTGCCTATCCGCGTTATTCGTCCGAGGTCCGGCGGGCCATATCGTCCGGTGGCCTGGTCACCATCCATGTCCTGCAGCGGCTCAATCCGTGGGAGCGCGGCGACGTGCAGGTTCATATGTATCGCGTAGTGGGCGGCAAAATCGCCGAGCACTGGGTTGCGGGCAACCCGATCCCGGCCACCAGCCTCAATGCCAACGGCCTGATCTAGGAGCCAACCATGAATTTCTCTACCAGCATCCGCCGCGCGGCCATGGTCCTCCTACTGGCCATCCCCTTGGGTAGCGCCGCCGAGCCTTCACGGGCGGTCGTGCTTAATACCGCATCGGAGGAGGCGAACAAGCAGGCAGCGCGCAATCTCTACCATGCCATCTTTACCGCGCGCGACGTCGAATTGGCCAAGCGCTTCCTCGGGCCTGAATACATCCAGCACGCCCCGGACGTTGCCGACGGCAAAGCTGGCCTGGCTATCGCCATCGCCGAAATCGTCAAAGATACGCCGCAGATCAGCTACGAGATCAAGCACATCCTGGCCGAGGACGACATGGTGACGGTCATGGCCCATCTCCGCGTGACGCCGGATTCTAGGGGCATGGCGCTGTTCAACATCTATCGCTTCGACGCCGGCAAGATCGTTGAGCACTGGGAGACGTTGCAGGAAATCCCCGAACGCAGCGCCAATGGCAACGGCATGTTCTAGGCGTTGGCCGTCAACGCACAGGTCCCGACACGTAACGGCTTCCGGCGGCATGGAAGCGCCACGGAAATTCCAGCCCCGCGCTAATGCCGATGCGTGGTCCTGCGACGATGGCCGCCGGTGCTGGCGCGCCATCGTCCACGACGGCAAAACCCTGCGAGCCACGCACCAGGTCCACGCCATCCTGTACCCCGGTGATGCCCATGGCCTGGGTAAGTCGCGCCGGGCCGCGGCAGAGGTCGCGGTCGGTCTTGGCGCCAGGGCGCGCCGCGCGCATCAGTTCGATCCCATGCAACGGTTCCAGTGCACGGATCAACACCCCAGAGCCCTGGCCCTGGAGATCGCACACGCAGTTGCAGCACCAATGCATGCCATAGGTGAAGTACACATACATGTGTCCTGGCGGGCCGAACATGGTGGCGTTGCGTGCCGTCTTGCCACGGAAGGTATGCGCTGCGGGGTCGACGGCACCGACATAGGCTTCGACCTCCACGATGCGTCCGGCGCGCCCATCGCGCGAGGCCAGCACCATGTGCAGCAGATCCGGCGCCACCTCCGGCGCAGGGCGCGCGAAGAACGATCGGTCAAGGCGTTTGCCGGGCCATCGAACGCGCGGACCTGTCGTGTTGATGGCGCCCATGGCGTTAAGCGAACAGGCTGGCCAACGAGCGTACGGCTTCCTCGGATACCGCCCGCACCGGCGTGGTATCGGCGTTGTTGAACTGCCCATGATCGTCCAGTACCTGCACCATCAGGCCGTCGCTTCGCGGCACCATGCTCAGGTGTGGCGTGTTCAGTCCGTAGGTAACTTCCGGCTGCGGAATCAGGCGAGCCGTCTGGCCACGGACGGGGATGATGGATTCGTCGCCGAACAGCGCCCGCGCGCCGTAGCCGGTGGCGTTGACCAGCGTTGCCTCGGGCAGGGCCACCAGCTCGCTGGGGTGATGGAACTCACGCACCTGGATCTTTCCACCGGCGGTGAGGAAATCGGTCACCAGCATGTGCGCGTACGTGCCGATGTTGAACATCAGCGTGGTATAGCGGCGTGTGTAGTGCTGTTTGAACGGAAGGCTTCCCGGTGGCAGGTCCACCGAATGCGGTGTGAGGTCGGCCACGCGTTGGTGGAATTTGCCGTAATCCGGCTCGTCGTTCACGGGATCTGGCGGTTCGTGGCCACGGGGGTAGTCCGACAGCGAATAGCCCTCGATCCACTGGATCGGGTTGCCAGGCAGGCCCAGCATCGACTGGTAGTTTCGCCACGACGTACGCGCCATGGCTTCCCAGCGATCGGCCAGCGCCGGTGCGTGAGCGGCATCGCAGATGCGCGAATCCGGCGTCCACAGGCCCGAGGCGCGCATGGACAACACATCCGGCGGCAACTGTTTGGCGTAGATCGTCACGGGCAGGCCGGCGCGCTGGGCAAGGATCGCGGTAGTCAGGCCAAGCGCGCCACAGCCGATCACGCCCAGTTCGCGGGCGCCGGTCTGCATGGCCAGTTCCAGCGCCAGTGCACCTGAGCCCCATGACAGTGACCAGCCGCTGCCACCATGCCCGTAGTTGTGCACCACGGCCTTGGGGCCGATCTTCTCAAGCTCGATGCGCGGACCGGCGGCGCGGAACGGCCGCGTGCATACGTAGACGCCGGTAATGCGGTCGGGGCTGGCCTTGACCGGCGCGAGCGTCGGGACACCCGAGCCCATCAGCGCCGCGGGGGTCGCGCCGCCGCGCCTGGGCCCCTGTACCACGCAGCCGGGCAGGGTGGCTGCGGACACCATGGCCGCCACGGCCGCTCCCTGGCGCAGGAATTGCCTTCGGTTATGCAGCATGGGCTCAGCCACCGTTGCGCGGTACAACCGTCAGGGTAATCGAAGACGGATGCCCGGCGTCGTGGTGGACGGCGTTGCGCGCGATCACGCCCTTGGCCTCGTCGTAGTTGTTGCCGCCGGTGTTGAGGTTGCGGTCGAAGCGGGGGAAATTGCTGCTGGAAACCTCCACGCGCAGCTTGTGTCCGGCACCGAAGTAATTGCTGGTGTCGATCGGCTGGAAGGTTACCTTGGTCACTTCGTCGGGCTTCATCCAGGCCAGCGGCTTGTCATAGCCATTGCGATAGCGCATGCGCTGGATGTTCTCGGTGATGTTGAAGGCCTTGCCGTCCGGGTGCACGTCGATCACCTTGAAGGTGAAGTCGGTATCCTTGGCGCTGGACGATACATACAGCGTCACCGTGATCGGGCCTGACACTTCCTTGCCTTCCTTGAAGGGCTCCGAGTCGTACACCAGCACATCGTTGCGCACTTCGTGCGAGGTCTGGTCGAACGAGCCGAACTTCACCGCATTGCCCTGGCAACAGCCGCCGCCGCCGAACGTGGGCACGGGGTTGGCCGGGTCGTAGATGAACCGGTCGGGGTTGTCCTCGCCAGCAGGTGCCGTGGTGAGCTTGCCGTCACCGTACAGCGTGTTGGCTTTGCCCCCGCTGGTGAAATAAAGCGTCTGCGTGGTGGCGCCGGCAGGCGGCCAGGTATCGGACGTCTTCCACTTGTTCTCGCCCATCACGTAATAGGTGACCTTGGCCTGGTCGATGCCGCCCTTGCCGTCACCCTTCAGGAACTTGTCGAAGAAGCCCATCATCAGCTTCATGTAGTCGTAGCGGGCGTCACCCATGTCCAGGTCGCCCACCATGGTGTGCTCGGTGGCGCGGGTATAGGCGCAATGCAGCACCGGGGCGATCACGGCGTATTGCTGGTCGGCAACGTCTTTCGGCGCGGTCTTGCGTACATGGTTGAAGGCAGCAAGGTTGGGCGATACCGACACATCGAACCAGCTCATGAACCAAAGGCCCGGCCGCTTGATCGGCATGTCCTCGTTCCACAGGCCACCCTTGCGCCAGACCGGATCGTTCGGTGCGCGGGCGATCATGTTGCCGCCCGTGGGCACCGGCATCTTGTCGGCGAAGATGCCCTTGGGGCCGTCCACCGCGGCGATGATGTCGTTCTCGGGCAGGTGCCAGAAGGCTTTGTCCCAATCTACCGGGGGCATCTGCGGGGCGAGATCGAACATGCGCGAGGCATTGATCAACTCAGCCTGGGTGGCGTCCTTGGGGAACATCGGCCGCACCTGGTTCTGCTCGCCGTAGAGCCAGGCGATGAACAGCATCTGCACCGCGCCGCCGCGGTACCAGTTGCCCTGTTCCCAATAAGGACTCACCCGCCCCACGCCCGCGCCGAAGCCCTGCGGGATCATGGCCGCGTATGACGGATTCCCCTGCGCCGCCACGCCCAACTGCCATTCGGCCGTCGACGAGCATCCGATGGTGCCCACCTTGGTGTTGGACCATGGCTGTTCCGCCATCCACGAAATG
>NZ_DASYDG010000051.1:0-44992 GCF_036499745.1 Pinirhizobacter sp. | reverse complement strand
CGGGTCGCGGCACGGTGGTCACGGGCCGTATCGAGCGCGGCATTGTGAAGGTCGGCGAGGAAATCGAAATCGTCGGTATCAAGCCGACGGTGAAGACGACGTGCACGGGCGTGGAAATGTTCCGCAAGCTGCTGGACCAGGGCCAAGCGGGTGACAACGTCGGTATTCTGTTGCGCGGCACCAAGCGTGAAGACGTCGAGCGCGGCCAGGTTCTGGCCAAGCCGGGTTCGATCACCCCGCACACCGACTTCACGGCCGAAGTGTACGTGCTGTCCAAGGATGAGGGCGGTCGTCACACCCCGTTCTTCCAGGGCTATCGTCCCCAGTTCTACTTCCGCACGACGGACGTGACGGGCACGATCGAGCTGCCGGAAGGCAAGGAAATGGTTCTGCCGGGTGACAACGTGTCGATCACGGTGCGCCTGCTGGCTCCCATCGCCATGGAAGAAGGTCTGCGCTTCGCCATCCGTGAAGGCGGTCGTACCGTCGGCGCCGGCGTCGTGGCGAAGATCAACAAGTAAGAGCGATCGCCAGGGCAGGGCGACCTGCCCGGGTATCGAAGAAGCGGAGGCCTTAGGGCCTCCGTTTTTTTTGGCTCTTTGTGGGAGCCGGCTATGCCGGCGATGGGGGCAGCGACCTGGCTATCGCCGCTGAAGCGGCTCCCACATGTCCTTTTCGTCGATGAATCGGCTCCTACGCGTACATATGAAAAAAGGACTTCCTTTTTTCTTTCTGATCAGATATATTCGTCGGGTTATATCGGTCGAGTGCCTTCTGAAGGCGCCGACACACAGCGAAATGAGGTGCACGGAATGTGCTTCGAGTTCGCAGGCAAGGATGCCGGATAGAGTGCCAACGGGCCACGGGGCGGAAGCTCTGTTGACCCAATTCGTTGTGTATTCTATACTTTTCTGTCTGGGCAGGCCGATAACTCGGTCTGCCTGACTTTTTCGGGTCATTCCGGGCGGTTTTACCGTTCCAGGGTGGCCCGTTGCGGCACCCGTAGTTAGGTAAATGGGTTGTGCGGGGTGGCGAGAAGCCATTCCGAATCACAAGAACGTTCTTTCGATAACAGGACACGGTTTTTATGGCGAACCAAAAGATTCGCATTCGGCTCAAGGCGTTCGATCATCGTCTGATCGATCGTTCGGCCAGCGAGATCGTCGAGACGGCCAAGCGCACCGGCGCTACGGTCCTCGGCCCGATCCCCCTGCCGACCAAGATTGAGCGCTACACCATTCTGGTGTCGCCGCACGTCGATAAAGATGCCCGCGACCAGTACGAAACCCGTACTCACAAGCGCGTTCTTGACATCATCGACCCCAACGACAAAACCGTGGACGCGCTCATGAAGCTCGATCTTGCGGCTGGCGTTGACGTGCAGATCAAGCTCGGCTGAGCGGAATAAAGGATACGAAGATGAGTATCGGACTAGTTGGCCGCAAATGCGGCATGAGCCGGCTCTTCACCGAAGACGGCCGCTCGATTCCGGTGACGCTGATTGAAGCGACCCCGAATCGTGTGACGCAGGTGAAGACCGAAGAAAACGACGGCTACAGCGCGGTGCAGGTTACGACCGGCGTCAAGCGCGCGTCGCTGCTGACGGCCCCCGCAAAGGGTCACTACGCCAAGGCCAAGGTTGAGCCGGGTCGCGGCCTGTGGGAATTCCGCGTGTCCGCGGAAGACGCAGGCAAGTACGCGATCGGCACCGAGATCAAGGCTGACGACGTGTTCACCGTCGGTCAGACGGTCGACGTCGCAGGCGTGTCGAAGGGTAAGGGTTTCCAGGGCACCATCAAGCGTCACCATTTCAAGATGGGCGATGCTACTCACGGTAACTCGCTGTCGCATCGCGCCCCTGGCTCGATCGGTCAGCGCCAGACGCCGGGTCGCGTGTTTCCTGGTAAGAAGATGTCGGGCCACATGGGCGCGGTCAACCGCACCCAGCAGGGTCTCGAAGTTGTCAAGGTCGACGCCGAGCGCCACCTGATCGCAGTCAAGGGCGCAGTCCCTGGCGCGCCGGGCGGTGACGTCGTGATTCGTCCGACGACCAAGGGCTGAGGAGAGACGCCATGGAACTCAACGTTATTGGCGCCAAGGCGCTCACCGTGTCGGACGAAGTGTTCGGCGGCGAGTACAAGAAGGCCCTCGTGCACCAGGTTGTCACCGCCTATCAGGCGGCTGGCCGTGCCGGTACGAAGGCTCAGCTGTCTCGCGGTCAGATGTCCGGTACGACCAAGAAGTTCAAGAAGCAGAAGGGCGGCGGCGCTCGCCACGGCGATTACCGCGCTCCGATCTTTGTCGGTGGTGGTAGGACGTTCGCAGCGAAGCCGCGTAGCTTCGAGCAGAAGGTCAACCGCAAGGCTTATCGTGTGGCGATCCGTTCGATCGTTGCCGAGCTGACCCGCCAGGGTCGCCTGAAGGTTGTCCCCGAGCTGTCGATCGAAGCCCCGAGCACCAAGGGCATGATCGCCAAGCTGGCCCAGCTCGAAGTCAAGGGTCGTGTGCTGCTGGTGTCGGAAGATGCCACCGAAGCGCTCTACCTGTCCGCTCGCAATATTCCGTACATCCACGTCGTCGACGTTCTGGCCCTGAATCCGGTCAGCCTCGTCGGTAGCGACTTCGTCGTCATGACGGTGGACGCGGTCAAGAAAGTCGAGGAGTGGCTCGCATGAGCACTGAACGCACGCTCAATACGCTTCGCGCGCCGCACATCTCTGAGAAGTCGGCTCGCCTTGCTGAGAACAACCAGTACGTTTTCGTCGTGGCGCCTGAAGCGACCAAGGCCGATGTCCGTGCAGCGGTGGAACACCTCTTCGACGTCAAAGTCGTGGACGTGAACCTCGTCAACACAAAGGGCAAGGTCAAGTCGTTCCGCTTTCGCACTGGCAACCGCCAGGGCAAGCGCAAAGCCTACGTGCGCCTCGCCGACGGTCACACGATCGACGTGTCGGCCAAGGCCTGAGCCAGGAGTTGAATTGAGATGGCACTGATCACTCACAAGCCGACCTCCCCGGGACGCCGCGACGCTGTCAGCGTGCGGACCGAAGGTCTGCACAAGGGCGCACCTTACGCGCCCCTGACCGAATCGCAGTCGAAGACGGGTGGCCGCAACCACTACGGTCGCATCACCACGCGTCATCGCGGCGGCGGTCATAAGCAGGCATACCGCATCATCGATTTCAAGCGCGACAAGGAAGGCATTGCCGCCGTTGTCGAGCGTCTTGAATACGACCCGAACCGCACCGCGCACATCGCGCTGCTGTGCTACGCCGATGGCGAGCGCCGCTACATCATCGCGCCGAAGGGCGTGGCGGTGGGTGACCGTCTCGTGTCGGGCTCCGACTCCCCGATCAAGCCGGGCAACTGCCTGCCGCTTCGTTCGATCCCGGTCGGTTCGACGATCCACTGCATCGAGATGAAGCCGGGCAAGGGTGCGCAGATTGCGCGTTCCGCCGGTGCATCGGTCCAGCTGGTCGCTCGTGAGCAGGGTTATGCAACGCTGCGTCTTCGCTCCGGCGAAATGCGTCGCGTCCCGGTTGAATGCCGCGCCACCATTGGTGAAGTCGGCAACTCGGAGCACAGCCTGCGCAAGCTCGGCAAGGCCGGTAAGAAGCGCTGGGCGGGTATCCGTCCGACGGTTCGCGGCGTGGTGATGAACCCGGTCGACCATCCGCATGGCGGTGGTGAAGGCAAGACCTCTGGCGGCCGTCACCCGGTCAGCCCGTGGGGTACCCCGACCAAGGGTTACAAGACGCGTAACAACAAGCGCACCCAGCAGTTCATCGTGCGTCGTCGCAAGTAATTAGGAAACGATCATGCCGCGCTCTCTAAAAAAAGGTCCGTTTGTCGACCTGCACCTCGTGAAAAAGGTGGAAGCCGCCGTTTCCGCCAATAACAAGCGTCCGATCAAGACCTGGTCGCGTCGTTCGATGATCCTGCCGGAGATGGTCGGTCTGACCATCGCCATCCACAACGGCCGCCAGCACGTGCCTGTGTTGATCAACGAGAACATGGTCGGGCATAAGCTCGGCGAGTTCGCGGTGACCCGCACGTACAAGGGCCACGCCGGCGACAAGAAGGGCAAGTGATGAGCACTGAAGCCAAAGCGATCCTGCGCAGCGCCCGCATTTCGGCGCAGAAGGCACGCCTGGTGGCTGACCTGGTCCGCGGTATGCCCGTGGGCCGAGCCAGCGACGTGCTCGCCTTTACCAACAAGAAGGCCGCTCACCTTGTTCGCAAGGTGCTGCTCTCCGCCGTCGCCAACGCCGAAAACAATCTCGGCGCCGACGTGGACGAGCTGAAGGTCGTCCGTATCTTCGTAGACGAAGGTCCGGCGATGAAGCGTATGTACGCCCGCGCCAAAGGCCGCGGTTCGCGCATCCTGAAGCGCACCAGCCACGTTACTGTGGTTGTTGGCAACTGACTGGGGTAAGACACGATGGGTCATAAAGTACATCCCACCGGTATCCGCCTCGGCATTGCCAAGGATTGGAACTCGAAGTGGTACGCCAATAAGGGCGAATATGCGGTCTATCTCGCAGCTGACCTCAAGGTCCGCGAGATGCTCCGCAAGAAGCTCGCCGCTGCCGGTATCTCGAAGATCCAGATCGAGCGTCCGGCCAAGACCGCCCGCGTGACGATTCACACCGCCCGTCCGGGCGTGGTGATCGGCAAGAAGGGCGAGGACATTGAGAAGCTGCGTAAGGAAGTCACCGACATGATGGGCGTTCCGACGCACATCAACGTCAGCGAAGTCCGTAAGCCGGAGCTCGACGCCCAGCTTGTAGCCGAGTCGATTGCTCAGCAGCTCGAGCGTCGCATCATGTTCCGCCGCGCCATGAAGCGCTCGGTCGGTAACGCGATGCGCCTCGGTGCCCTGGGCATCAAGATCAACGTCTCCGGCCGTCTGAATGGCGCCGAGATCGCCCGCTCCGAGTGGTCCCGTGAAGGTCGCGTTCCGCTGCACACCCTGCGTGCGGACATCGACTACGGCACCGCCGAAGCCAAGACCCAGTACGGCATCATCGGTGTCAAGGTATGGGTCTATAAGGGCGAGATCTTCGATCTGGCAGCAGCTACCGCCGAGTCGAAGGAAGAACAGCAGCCTCAGCAGTCGCGTCGCGATGGTGGTGAAAACCGCCGCGAGCGGACGGCCAAGTAAGGAGTGTTGCCATGTTGCAACCTAAGCGTACCAAGTACCGCAAGATGCATAAGGGTCGTAATGACGGCCTTGCATTCAACTCCAACCTCGTGAGCTTCGGCGAGTACGGCCTCAAGGCGACGACGCACGGTCAGTTGACCGCACGTCAGATCGAAGCGGCCCGTCGTTGCATCACGCGCTTCGTCAAGCGTGGCGGCAAGCTCTGGATCCGCGTGTTCCCGGACAAGCCGATCACCCGTAAGCCCATCGAAGTTCGAATGGGTGCGGGTAAGGGTAGCGTCGAGTTCTGGGTCGCCCCGATCCAGCCTGGCCGCATGCTTTATGAAATCGAAGGTGTCGACGAGACGACGGCACGCGAAGCGTTCCGCCTGGCGGCAGCCAAGCTGTCCGTGCAGACTCAGTTCGTCTCCAGGGCGGTGATGTAATGGCCAGCAAAGATATCAACCAGAAGTCGGCGGACGAGCTCAAGCAGGATCTGCTGGACCTTCGCAAGGAGCAGTTCAATCTGCGCATGCAGAAAGGCTCCGGTCAGCTCACCCAGCCGCACCAGCTGCGCCGCGTTCGGCGTGACATCGCCCGCACGAAATTCGTGCTCGGCGCTAAGAAGTAAGGACGGCGGACATGAGCGAAATCAAGAAGACCGCGCGTACCCTTACGGGTCGCGTCATCAGCAACAAAATGAACCAGACCGTGACCGTGCTGATCGAGCGCCAGGTGCAGCATTGGCTGCTCGGCAAGATCATCCGTCGCTCCACGAAGCTTCACGCACATGACGAGACCGGTGCGAACGAAGGTGACCTGGTGCGCATCGCGGAATGCCGTCCGCTGTCGAAGACCAAGCATCACCGCGTGGTCGAAATCATCACGCGCGCTGAAGTCTAAGGAGAGCTGCCATGATTCAGGTACAGAGCACGCTTTCCGCAGCTGACAACAGCGGCGCGAAGGAAATGATGTGCATCAAGGTGCTCGGCGGCTCCAAGCGCCGTTACGCCAGCGTTGGTGATGTCATCAAGGTGACCATCAAGGACGCCATTCCTCGCGGTAAGGTCAAGAAGGGCGAGGTTTACAATGCCGTGGTGGTTCGTACCGCCAAGGGTGTTCGCCGCGCCGATGGCTCCGTTATCCGTTTCGACGGTAACGCAGCTGTCCTCCTCAACAATAAGCTCGAGCCGATCGGTACCCGTATTTTCGGGCCGGTCACCCGCGAGCTGCGCACCGAGAAGTTCATGAAGATCGTCTCGCTCGCGCCTGAAGTGCTCTGAGCGGAGGCCAGACATGAACCGTATCCGCAAGGGTGACAACGTCGTAGTCACCACCGGCAAGAACAAGGGACAGCGCGGCGACGTGCTGCGTGTCGACGGAGAGCGCGTTGTCGTCTCGAACGTCAACCTCGTCAAGCGTCACACCAAGCCGAACCCCCAGGCCAACCAGCCTGGCGGTATCGTCGAGCGTGAAGCTTCGATCCATATCTCCAACGTACAGCTCTTCAACTCCGCCACGAACAAGGGCGAGCGCGCTGGCACCAAGACGCTCGAGGACGGGCGCAAAGTGCGCGTGTTCCGTTCTGGCGAAGTCGTCGACGCGTAAGGAACCGAAGTCATGACCCGCCTTGAAACGTTTTACAAAGAGTCGGTAATGTCGAAGCTCACTGAGCGCTTCGGTTACCAGAACGTCATGGAAGTCCCGCGCATCTCGAAGATCACGCTCAACATGGGCGTCGGCGAAGCCGCCGGTAACAAGAAGATCCTCGAGAACGCGGTCGCCGATATGACCAAGATCGCCGGCCAGAAGCCGATCACGACGAAGGCCCGCGTGTCGGTCGCTTCGTTCAAGATCCGTGACGGTTGGCCGATCGGCTGCAAGGTCACGCTGCGTCGTGCCCAGATGTGGGAATTCCTGGATCGCCTGATCAACATCTCGCTGCCGCGTACGCGCGACTTCCGTGGTGTCTCGGGCCGTGCTTTCGATGGCCGCGGTAACTACAACTTCGGCATCAAGGAACAGATCATTTTCCCGGAAATCGACTTCGATCAGGTTGATGCGCTGCGCGGTATGGATATTTCCATCACCACCACCGCCAAGACCGACGAAGAAGCCAAGGCGCTGCTGGAAGCTTTCAGCTTCCCGTTCCGCAACTGATTACAGGTAGAACATGGCTAAGACCTCGATGATCCAGCGCGATGTTAAGCGCACCAAGCTCGTCAAGAAGTTCGCTACCAAGCGTGCCGAACTGAAGGCGGTCGTCCTGAGCTCCACTGCCTCGTATGAGGAAAAGATGGAAGCCCAGACGAAGCTGCAGAAGCTCCCGCGTGATGCCAGCCCGGCGCGCCAGCGTAACCGCTGCGCCCTGACCGGCCGCCCGCGTGGCGTTTACAGCAAGTTCGGCCTTGGTCGCAACAAGCTTCGTGAAGCCACCATGCGCGGCGATGTGCCGGGCCTGCGTAAGGCTAGCTGGTAAAAAACTCGCCATTGGCGGGGCAAGCTGTTATAGTCGTCGGTCTGCGCAACGCAGACCGACTTCTGTCGGCTTTACAATTTGAAGATTTCCGGTAATTCGGATATCGGTGCACTCTCAAGGGTTTTCTTATGAGCATGACTGATCCCATCGCCGATCTGTTTACGCGCATCCGTAATGGCCAGGCATCTGGCAAAGCGGTTGTACGTATGCCGTCGTCGAAAATGAAGCTGGCCCTCGCGCAGCTCCTGCAGAAAGAGGGTTATATCCTCGACGCCCGTTCCGCTGATGAAGCGGGCAAGCCGGTCCTCGAGATCAAGCTGAAGTACTTCGAAGGCCTTCCGGCCATCGAAACCATCTCCCGTGTCAGCCGTTCCGGTCTCCGCGTCTACCGCGGCAAGGACGAGCTGCCGAAGGTCCTCGGCGGCCTGGGCATCTCCATCATCTCGACTTCCGCCGGTCTCCTGACCGACGCTCAGGCCCGTGCTAAGGGTCTTGGCGGCGAAGTCATCGGCCAGGTGGCGTAAGGAGTCCCGTATGTCACGTGTAGCCAAGTTGCCTATCAATCTGCCGAAGGGCGTCGAGATCTCGATCGCCAACGGTACTGTCTCCGTCAAGGGCCCGAAGGGCACGCTGACGACCCACGAACTGCCGGGCGTTACGTTCCAGCAGGATAATGGCGTCGCCACCGTCGTTCTCGCCGAGGGCGCCGACGATAAGTTCGGTGGTACGGCTCGCGCCGTTGTCGCCAACATGGTCCAGGGCGTTACCGCGGGTTTCGAGAAGAAGCTCGAGCTGGTCGGCGTGGGTTACCGCGCACAGCTTGCCGGCAAGGCCGTCAACCTGTCGCTCGGCTTCTCGCACCCGGTCGTCTTCGAGGCGCCGGAAGGCATCACGATCGAAGTCCCGACGCAGACCGAAATCCTGATCAAGGGCGCTGACAAGCAGCTCGTCGGTCAGACGGCGGCGAAGATCCGTGCTTTCCGTTCGCCGGAGCCTTACAAGGGCAAGGGCGTCCGTTACGCGGGCGAGAAGATCATCCTGAAGGAAGCCAAGAAGGCCTAATCGGTCTATCCGCTTTCTGGAGTAATACGATGAACAAGAACGATTCCCGCCTGCGCCGCGCCAAGTCGACCCGCTCTCACATCCGTGAGCTCGCGGTTCATCGCCTGAGCGTGCACCGCACCGGTCAGCACATCTACGCCCAGGTCTTCGCACCGAACGGTACCGTCGTGGCAGCCGCCTCGACCGTGCAGTCCGCGGTTGCCGAGGGTCTGAAGGGTACGAAGAACATGGAAGCCGCGACCACCGTTGGCCGCATCGTTGCCGAGCGCGCCAAGGCCGCCGGTATCGAAGCAGTCGCGTTCGATCGCTCCGGTTTCCGTTACCACGGTCGCATCAAGGCTCTGGCCGATGCGGCTCGTGAAGCCGGCCTCAAGTTCTAAGAGGCGTCAGGCAACGACATCGGCCTTTCGGGGCCGGTGTCGCCCGATTTAGCTCCTACAACTCCAAGCGGCGACCGAGCCGTAAACAGAAGTCCCGGCTAACTATCATTCCGGGCTATCAGGAAAAGAGATGTCCTCGACAGATCGCGAAAATTCGGACGGCATGCTTGAAAAGCTTATCGCCGTCAACCGCGTGGCCAAGACCGTCAAGGGTGGCCGCCAGATGAGCTTCACCGCGCTGACTGTTGTTGGCGACGGCGAAGGCCGCGTCGGTTTTGGTTATGGCAAGGCACGCGAAGTGCCGGTCGCCATTTCCAAGGCTATGGAGCGCGCCCGTCGCAACATGGTCACGATTGAACTGAACCAGGGCACGCTGTGGTACGCCATCAAGGCTAACCACGGTGCTGCCCGCGTCTACATGCAGCCCGCTTCCCAGGGTACCGGCGTCATCGCCGGCGGCGCCATGCGCGCTGTCCTCGAAGTGGTCGGCGTGAAGGACGTGCTCGCCAAGGCCGTCGGCTCGCGTAACCCGATCAACCTCGTCCGCGCGACGATCAAGGGTCTGCAGGCCGTCGCATCGCCGAAGCGCATCGCCGCCAAGCGTGGCAAGACGATCGAAGAGGTGCTGGGTAATGGCTAAGAAGAACGAAGCCGCCGCTGCTGCCGGCACCGTGCGCGTGCGCCTGGTCAAGGGCCTGCGCGGCGTCCAGGGCCGCCACCGTCTGAGCGTCAAGGCCCTGGGCCTGGGCAAGCTCAACAGCGTGAGCGAATTGAAGGATTCCCCCCAGGTCCGTGGCCTCATCAATACGGTCTACTACCTGGTTCGGGTCGAGGAGTAAATCATGCGTCTGAATGACATCAAGCCCGGCAAGGGCGCCCGCAAGTCCCGCCTTCGCGTGGCTCGCGGTATCGGTTCGGGCATGGGCAAGACGGCTGGCCGTGGCCACAAGGGCCAGCACGCCCGCGCCGGCAACACCCACCGCGTCGGTTTCGAAGGCGGCCAGATGCCGCTGCAGCGCCGCCTGCCCAAGGTCGGCTTCCGTTCGCACAAGAAGGTCGAGACCCAGCAGGTATTCCTGTACCAGCTAGCCAACCTCAAGGGCGACACGTTCGATCTGGTCACGCTGCACGCAGCAGGCCTGGTGGATAGCCGCGCCAAGAAGGTCAAGATCGTCGCCAAGGGCGAGATCGGCCGCAAGATCAAAACGACGGGGCTCCTTGCCACCGCCGGCGCCAAGGCAGCCATTGAGGCTGCCGGCGGAAGCGTGGAGTAGTCGCGTGGCCGGAGCTCAGGGCAATACGCTCGGCTCGCTGGGCAAGCTGACGGAACTTCGTCAGCGCATCTTCTTTGTGATAGGTGCGCTGGTCGTCTTCCGCCTGGGCTCGTTCATCCCGGTCCCGGGCGTCAATCCAGAGGCGATGACCCGCCTGGTGGAACAGGGCGGCGGTCTGATGGGCATGTTCAACATGTTCTCGGGCGGCGCCCTGGCCCGCTTCTCGATCTTCGCGCTGGGCGTGGTGCCCTACATCTCGGCATCGATCGTGGTGCAGATGATGGGCTCGGTCATTCCCTCCCTGGCGCAGCTGCGCAAGGAAGGCGAGGCCGGCCGTCGCAAGATGACCATGTACACGCGTTTCGGTACCGTCGGCCTGGCCGCCTTCCAGGCGTTCATGCTGGCGGTGGGGTTCCAGGGCCAGGTGGCCCAGGGTTCGGGTGTACCGGTGGTGTACCTGCCGGGCGCCGGATTCGTGATGTCGGCGGTGGTTGGCCTTACGGCCGGCACCATGTTCCTGATGTGGCTGGGTGAGCAGATCACCGAGCGCGGCATCGGTAACGGCATCTCGCTGTTGATTTTTGCCGGTATCGTGGCGGGGCTTCCGGGCGCCGTGGCGCACACCCTGACCATGGCCTCGAACAACGAACTCACCCCGCTGCGCCTGATCATGGTGGTGGTGGTGATGCTGGCCACGATTGCCTTCGTGGTGTTCATGGAGCGGGGACAGCGGCGGATCACGGTCAATTACGCACGACGCCAGGGTGGCCAGCGCGCGTATATGAACCAGACCTCCCATCTGCCGCTGAAGATCAACATGTCGGGTGTCATTCCGCCGATCTTCGCTTCGAGCCTATTGCTTTTCCCGGCAACCGCCGCCAACTGGCTGGACAAGTCCCATCAGTCCCGCTGGCTGCAGTACCTCACCACGGCGCTGAGCCAGGGTGAGCCGGTTCACGACCTCGTGTTCGCCCTGCTGGTGATCGCGTTCGCCTTCTTCTACACGGCGATCGTCTTCAACTCGCAGGAAACCGCGGACAACCTCAAGCGCTCCGGCGCGCTGATCCCAGGCATCCGCCCGGGTCGCGCCACCGGGGAGTACATCGATGCCGTGATGACCCGCCTTACCGGTGTGGGCGCGCTGTACCTGGTGCTGGTCTGCCTGGTGCCGACGTTCATGCAGAACCTGTGGCACGTGCCGTTCTATTTCGGTGGCACATCGCTGCTGATCGTGGTGGTCGTGGTGATGGACTTCACTGCACAGGTGCAGGCACACCTGGTCAGCCACCAGTATGAGAGTTTGCTTAAGAAGTCCAACTTGCGCCGCAGCTGATCGCGGCGCAGGCCTCCAAAAACCGTGGAGGGCAGTGGCCTTAGGGCCGCAGGGCTTTCCGTTTGATTCAATTCAGGTTAGAATTGCGCGTTTACCGCGCACGAAACGCATCGGAGATAGAACATCATGGCGCGCATCGCGGGTGTCAATTTGCCGGTCCAGAAGCATGTCTGGGTCGGTTTGCAGAGCATTTACGGCATCGGCCGTAGCCGGGCCAAGCAGGTCTGCGTGGACGCGGGTGTCACCCCGACCACCCAGATCAAGTCGCTTAGCGAGGGCGAAGTCGAGAAGATTCGCGCCGAGATCGCCAAGTACACCGTCGAGGGCGACCTCCGGCGTGAGATTGGCATGGCCGTCAAGCGCCTGATGGACCTGGGCTGCTACCGAGGCCTTCGCCACCGTCGTGGCCTGCCGGTGCGCGGTCAGCGCACGCGTACCAATGCACGCACCCGCAAGGGTCCGCGTCGCCCGATCAAGAAGTAACGGATTCCATTATGGCTAAGCCGGTTAAAACCAAGAAGAAGATCAAGCGCGTTGTCACGGATGCCGTGGCTCACGTGCAGGCTTCCTTCAACAACACTATCGTCACCATCACCGACCGACAGGGCAATGCCCTATCGTGGGCGACGGCTGGCGGCGCGGGTTTCCGCGGTTCGCGTAAGTCCACCCCGTTCGCTGCCCAGGTCGCCGCCGAGAAAGCCGGTCGCGCCGCCGGCGATTACGGTGTGAAGACGGTCGAGGTTCGCATCAAGGGCCCCGGCCCGGGTCGCGAATCCGCCGTCCGCTCGTTGAATGCCCTGGGTTACAAGGTGCTCAACATTATCGATGTCACGCCGATTCCGCATAACGGCTGCCGTCCCCCCAAGAAGCGTCGAGTCTAAGGAGACCACTATGGCCCGTTATCGTGGACCTACCTGCAAACTCGCCCGTCGCGAAGGTGCGGATCTCGGTTTGAAGAGCCCGGCGCGCGCGCTGGATTCGAAGTGCAAGCTGGAAAACAAGCCCGGCCAGCATGGCGCCAACAAGCGCGCCCGCCTGTCCGACTACGCCGTGCAGCTGCGTGAGAAGCAGAAGGTCAAGCGCATCTACGGCGTGCTTGAGCGCCAGTTCTCGAACTATTACACCAAGGCGTCGACCCAGAAGGGCAATACGGGTGAAAACCTGCTGCGCCTGCTGGAACAGCGTCTGGACAATGTCGTCTACCGTATGGGCTTCGCGGTCACCCGCGCCCAGGCCCGCCAGCTTGTCTCGCACAAGGCTATCGTGGTCAACGGCAAGAAGGTCAATGTCCCCTCTTTCCACGTTCGCCCGGGTGACGAAGTCACCTTGACCGAGCGTGCCAGGACGCAGCTGCGCGTGCAGGAAGCGGCCACCGTGTATGACACGATGGACCTCCGCCCGATGTGGGTCGAAGTGGATGCCAAGAAGTTCGCGGGGACCTTCAAGTCCGTGCCGGACCGCGGTGATCTGCCGGCCGACATCAACGAAGCGCTGATCGTCGAGCTTTACTCGAAGTAATTCACCGGAGCCTTGCATGGCAGTTTCTTCAACTAGTGTGCTGCGGCCCCGCGGCCTCACCGTCGAAATGCTTGGTGCGAATCGCGCCAAGGTCGTGGTCGAGCCGCTCGAGCGTGGCTTCGGCCACACCCTGGGCAACGCGCTGCGTCGCGTGCTGCTCTCGTCCATCCCTGGTAGCGCGATCGTCGAAGTTGAAATCGACGGCGTGCTGCACGAGTACACCACGCTCGAGGGTCTGCAGGAGGACGTGATCGAAGTCCTGCTGAACCTGAAGGACGTGGCGATCCGCCAGCATAGCGGCGATGAGGTCACCCTCACGCTGTCGAAGAAGGGCAAGGGCGTGGTCACCGCCGGCGACATCGCCGTCGATCACTCGGTGGAGATCGTCAACCCCGAGCATGTGATCTGCCACCTGACCAAGGATGTCGCCCTCAACATGCGCCTGAAGGTGCGTCGTGGCGTCGGCTACCAGCCGGCCAGCGCGCGCCAGCACCCGGACGATGACACCCGTCCGATCGGCCGCCTGCAGCTGGATGCGTCGTTCGCACCGGTCCTGCGCGTTGCCTACGAAGTGGACGCCGCTCGCGTTGAGCAGCGCACCAACCTCGATAAGCTCGTGCTGGACATCGAGACCAACGGCACCATCGGCGCCGAAGACGCGGTCCGCAAGGCCGCTGAGATCATCAACGACCAGCTGGGCGTGTTCGGCGATTTCTCGCGCCGTGAAAGCGACACCAGCAAGGCGGAGAAGGGCGGTTTCGATCCGCTGCTGCTGCGTCCGATCGACGACCTCGAGCTCACCGTTCGTTCGGCCAACTGCCTGAAGGCCGAGAGCATCTACTACATCGGCGATCTGGTTCAGAAGACCGAAGTGGAGCTGCTCAAGACCCCGAACCTGGGCAAGAAGTCGCTTACCGAAATCAAGGACGTGCTGGGCGGTCGTGGACTCGCCCTCGGCATGAAACTGGAAAACTGGCCGCCGCCGGGCCTCTCGCACGGCATGCAGCTGGGCTAAGCCCGCTTAGCCCTCTTTAGAACTGGAACAAGACCATGCGCCACCAAAAATCCGGACGCAAACTCAATCGCACGAGCAGCCATCGTGAAGCCATGTTCCGTAACATGGCCTCCTCGCTGGTAAAGCACGAGCTGATCCGCACGACCTTGCCCAAGGCCAAGGAACTGCGTCGCGTCGCTGAACCGCTGATCACCCTGGCCAAGAACGATGGCGTTGCCAATCGTCGTCTTGCTTTCGCGCGTCTGCGCGACAAGCAGGCCGTCGGTAAGCTCTTCGTCGAACTTGGTCCCCGTTATCGCGAACGCGCAGGTGGTTATCTGCGCATTCTCAAGTGCGGCTTCCGCCCGGGTGACAATGCGCCGATGGCGTATGTGGAACTGGTCGATCGCCCGCAGGTCGAGGCTGTCGACGCCGAATAACGCCTGAAACGCGTTCTTCAAACGCAAAGCCCCGGCCGGGAAACCTGCCGGGGCTTTTGCTTTACGGCGATTGTTTCATTTGTAACGCTTGAAGATGGGCCTTCCCTCATCGCGCCCTTGCGCGTAACGTGGCTATCCCGCACTGCATCATGACCCTATGAACCCCCTTGCCTGGTCCTTTCGCTCCCGTTACGCCATCGGTTTTGTCGTTTGTGCCGGCTTGATGGGCTTCGCCCTGTATGCGCAGTACGTGATGAACCTCGATCCATGTCCGTTATGCATCTTCCAGCGCGTCGCCGTGTGCTTCATGGGCTTGTTCTTCCTGATCGGGGCCTTGCATGGTCCTGCAGGCGGTGGCCGCAAGGTGTACGCGACGCTCGCGGTATTGGGCGGCCTTGCCGGTATCGTCGTGGCCGCGCGCCACCTCTGGCTGCAGAGCCTGCCAGCTTCTGAAGTGCCCTCCTGTGGGCCTGGGCTGGCTTACCTGTGGGATACATTCCCACTGCTCAAGATGTTCAAGCTCGCCTTCACCGGTTCGGGTGAATGCGCCAAGATCGAACCCATCCTGGGCCTGCCGATGCCGGCATGGACCCTCCTTTGGTTCGTCGTGCTTTCCATCTGGGCCGTACTGCCCAGTACCCGCCGCAACCGCAACACGATACGTCCGCTACAGGCCAGCCGCTTATGAAACTGCATCCCGTGAACGAAGCCGCCCAATGGGCCCCGGAATCCTGGGCGGAGCGCACTGCGCTCCAACAGCCGGCCTATGAAGACGCAGCTGAACTTCGTGACGCGCTGGCCGAACTGGGGCAGCTGCCACCGCTGGTCACCTCATGGGAAGTACTCACCCTCAAGGAGCGCCTGGCCGAGGCGCAGGAAGGCAAACGCTTCCTGTTGCAGGGTGGCGATTGTGCCGAGAGTTTCGCTGACTGCACCAGCCCGATCATCTCCAACCGGCTCAAGGTGCTGCTGCAGATGAGCCTGGTACTGGTGCACGGATTGAAGCGCCCGGTGCTGCGCGTGGGCCGCTTCGCCGGGCAGTACGCCAAGCCTCGTTCGGCAGATACCGAAACCCGCGATGGCGTCACCCTGCCGGCCTTCCGCGGCGACCTCATCAACAGCCCGGACTTCACCCCCGCCGCCCGCCGGGCCGATCCGCGCCGCCTGATCAAGGCCCATGCCCGCTCGGCGATGACGATGAACTTCGTCCGCGCGCTGATCGACGGCGGCTTTGCCGACCTTCACCATCCCGAATACTGGGACCTGGCCTGGGTGGAACATTCTCCGCTGGCCGCCGAATACCGCCGCATGGTGGCAAGCATCGGCGATTCCCTGCGCTTCATGGAGACCCTCGCCGGCCAGTCGATCAACAGCTACCAGCGGGTTGATTTCTACACCTCGCATGAAGCCCTGCTGCTGCACTACGAACAGGCGCTCACCCGCCAGGTGCCGCGCCAGTGGGGCTGGTTCAACATGTCCACGCACTTCCCCTGGATCGGCATGCGCACCGCAGCGCTCGATGGCGCGCACACCGAATACTTCCGCGGCATCCGAAACCCGATTGCGGTAAAGATCGGTCCGTCAGTGAAGCCCGACCAACTCATGCGCCTGGTAGATGTACTCAATCCGACCGACGAGCCCGGCCGCCTCACCCTGATCCACCGCATGGGCAACACAGGCATTGCCGAGGGACTACCGCCGCTGCTCGATGCGGTGAAGTCCGAAGGACGCCGCGTGCTGTGGGTGGCCGATCCGATGCACGGCAATACCGAGTCCACCAGCAACGGCTACAAGACGCGTCGCTTCGCCAACATCAGCGGTGAGCTGGACCAGGCCTTCGACATCCACGCGGCCGCCGGCACGCGCCTGGGTGGCGTGCACCTGGAGCTTACCGGCGAGGACGTCACCGAGTGCACCGGCGGTGCGCGCGGGCTCGATGAAATCGGCCTGGAGCGCGCGTACAAGTCGATGGTGGATCCGCGCCTGAATTACGAGCAGGCGCTGGAGATGGCCATGCTGATCGTGCGCAAGTCAGGCGGGATGGCAACGACTATTTAAGCGCCAGGAAATCGCCGCTCACCACGAAGCGCACGGCGTCCAGCCGCATGCGTGCCGCGGGCAGGGCGGCGAGCAGGGCATCGCGTTCGGCGCTAACGGCGGTAATCTCAGCCTCGCTGATCGACGGGTTCACCGCGCGTAGGGCGGCAAGGCGCCCGACTTCACCATCGAGCTCCGTGCGCGCGGCCTCGACCGCCGCTGCCATCAGGCCGTCCGCCTGTGCCTTTGCCAGAGCCTCGGCCTTTTCCAGCATCGGCGGCACCAGCTTGCCAAGGAACTTCCGGTAGCGCAGCACCTCGATGTTGCGGTCGGCGGCGCGGCGCATGCCGACATCGCTCGGCGCGAAGTTGGTCCGCTCAGCCAGGCGGGTATCCACCGTGTAGACAATCGGCGTGGCGGGCAGGAATCGCTCGGCATCGAGCTTGCAGTCGGCCACGCATTCCACCACATACACCGCCTGCAGCAACGCGGTGCGCGCGGGCAATACGTCGTCCACCATGAAAGCGGCGTTGCCGGTCTCGCCACCGACCATCAGGTCGACGGCCGAGGCCACCATCGGGTGGTCAAGGCGTAGCAGCGGCAGTTCCTCGCGGGCCAGGGCCAGCTCCCGTGAGCCGGTAATCGATACCGGGCCGTCCTCGAAGCCGGGCAGGCCGTCAGTGGAAAGGTATTGCGGGTCGAGCAGGGTGATGTCGCGGGCCAGTTCCTCCGAGTGCACACCGAAGTGCTCGAACAACCGATGGATGAAGGCGTCACGGCCGGCATCGTCATCGTCCGCGGCGAAGGCGCCGGCAAGGTCGTCCGCGTGCAGGTCTCGGCTTGAAGCCAGTTCCAGCAGATGATCGCGACCGGACTGGATCAGCGCCGAGAGCTCCGCGTGGACGCCGCGCGTTTCCATGATCAGCGCATCGAGCTCCTGGTCGCGGTTGTCCACGCCCCGCGCATGCTCGTCGGCCAGGCGGGACAGGTCGCTGCCAAACCGGCGCAGCAATTCACGGCCATCGGCGGGGCTGGATCGGAAGGCATCGAGCCCTTCGTCATACCAGCGGGCCAGCACGTGTTGCGCGCTGTCCGCCACCACCGGCACGTGGATGATGATGTCGTGCTTCTGGCCGATGCGATCCAGGCGTCCAATGCGCTGTTCGAGCAGGTCCGGATCCAGCGGAAGGTCCCATAGCACCAACCGGTGGGCGAACTGGAAGTTCCGGCCTTCCGAGCCGATTTCCGAGCACAGCAGCAGCCGTGCCCCGCCCTCGGAGGCGAAGAACGCTGCGTTGCGATCGCGCTGCACGATGCCCAAGCCTTCGTGGAAGCGTGCTACGCCCACGCCGCTCCGGGTGCGCAGCGCTTCTTCCAGGGCAACCACCTTGGCCTGGCTGCGGCAGATCAGCAGGAACTTGTCGTCCGGATGGGTCTCGAGCAGGCGCACCAGCGCCGCCAGGCGGGGATCGTCGGCGTAGTCTGGTTCGAGAGGGCCGGGCGGTTGCTGCGCATCGGCCCGGAATTCGGCCAGCAACGCCTGCTTTCGCGTCTCGTCCAGCCCGTCGGCCTCGAGTACCTCGATTTCAGGTTTGCGTGAGGGAAAACCGCCGATACCGGCACGACGGTTGCGGAACATCACGCGGCCGGTGCCGTGGCGGTCGATCAGGGCGGCGAGGATTTCGCGCGAGGCGTCTTTGTTGTCCAGCGCCGCCAGCATCTGCGAATCGTTGGCGAAGCGCTTGGCGAGCAAGTTGCGCTGCACGTCGGATAGCTTTGATCCTTCCACCAGCGTGTTGGCGACCTCGGACAGTTCGTGGAAGCCGTCCGCTTCCCCGAGGTAGGCCTCCAGTGAGTGGTAGCGCTGCGGATCGAGCAGGCGCAGGCGGGCGAAGTGGCCCGTGCGGCCCAATTGCTCGGGAGTGGCTGTGAGCAGGATCACCCCGGGGGAGGACGCCGCCAGCGCCTGGGCCAGTTCGTAGCGCGGACTTGCGCCCTCGGGCGACCACTCCAGATGGTGGGCTTCATCCACCACCACCAGATCCCAGGCGGCATCGCGTAGCTGCGCGGCTCGCTTGGGATGCTGCTCGAGGAAGGCGAAGTCGGCGATGACGAGCTGTTCGTCTTCAAAGGGATTGCGGCCATCGCCGGACTGCTCTATGGCTTCGCAGCGGTCTTCGTCGAAGATGGCGAAGGCCAGGTTGAAACGACGCAGCAATTCGACGAACCATTGGTAAACCAGGGTGTCGGGCACCAGTACCAGCACACGGCCGCTGCGGCCGGCGGCCAACTGGCGGGCAACGATCATGCCGGCCTCGATGGTTTTGCCCAGGCCTACTTCATCGGCCAGCAACACACGCGGCGGGCGGCGGGCTGCGGCGATACCGGCTACGCGCAACTGGTGCGGCACCAGGCCAATGCGTGCGGACTGCAATCCCCACGAGGGCGAGCGCCGCGCCGCGGCGTGGCGTTGCAGTGCTTCCAGGCGCAGGTCGAAACGATCGACGGGGTCGGTGCGGCCGCCGATCAGGCGGTCGTCGGCCTGCGAGACGCTTTGTTCGTCGTCGAGCTGGCCTTCCTCCAGTTCACGGCCCTCGCCACGGTAAACGAACAACCCTTCGCGCACTTCCACGCGCTCGACCAGGAAAGCCAGGCCCTTGCCGGCCACGCGCTGGCCGGCGCGAAACTCCGCACGCACCAGCGGCGCGCTGTCCGACGCGTACGGACGCAACACCCCCGCCTTGGCAAACAGCACCTGTACGCCACGCCCTTCCACGCGCAGGATGGTACCGAGACCAAGCTCGGGTTCGGCAGTGGAGATCCAACGTTGGCCAGGCTGATACATCGGTAAGGCAATTCCGTGGGCGGGGGTCGACGATTATCCCCCTACCTTCGCCGTGCTGCCTACCCTGATGCCTACAAGTGTCCTTGGCCTCGGATATCTGCGGCAATTTCGTGCAATGCCGGGTGGGATGAAGCATCAAGCGCGCCAGCCAGGGGCCCGAGGAAGTGCGGCGGTGCATCGGGTATCGCGGCACGCAGCAAGGCGGCAGCATCGTCCACCTGACCGCGCCCGGCCAACACCGATGCCCAGGCACAACGCCCGCGATAGTCGCCCGACTCTGCCGATTTCCCGTACAGGGCATAGGCCCGGGCCAGGTCCACCGGCACACTCAAGCCGTGCTCGTGATAGTGGCCCATGAAATACATGGCACGCGCATGGCCCATGGACGCCGCATGGGCAAAAAGGGCAAACGCGCGAGCCAGGTCTTGCGCGGCGCCACGGCCATTGGCATGGGCGTGGGCCAGGTTATAGAAGCCCCAGTCCAGGCCATGGTCCGCTGCGCGCCGGTACCAGGCCGCGGCGCGGTCATGGTCGACCTGCGTACCCCAGCCATTCTCATGGCAGCGGCCGACCATGTTCATCGCCATCGGTACGCCGCGGTGGGCGGCCTCCTGGAACCAGTAGAAACCTTCCGCCATGTCGCGCGGCACGCCATGGCCATCGAGGTACAACTGGCCGAGCGTTGCTTGTGCCGCCGCGTCGCCGCCACGCGCGGCGTCGCGCATTTGCGTGGCGACGGTGGCGTCGTCGAGGGTCATCAAAAGTGCATGTTGGCCGTGAGCAGGGCCGATCGGCCTGGCGCCACCGTGGCGTAGTGCGTGGTGAATATCTTGTCGTAGTACTTCTTGTCGGTGAGGTTCTGCA
Source organism: Pinirhizobacter sp. (assembly GCF_036499745.1). NCBI lineage: Bacteria > Pseudomonadati > Pseudomonadota > Gammaproteobacteria > Lysobacterales > Rhodanobacteraceae > Pinirhizobacter > Pinirhizobacter sp. Next base: position 24,623 of record NZ_DASYDG010000051.1, on the reverse strand, counting down.
CATTCAACTGCAGGTTCAGGGTGTCGTTCACCTGCCAGGCGGCCATCGCGTCGAAGCGTGTATAGCCCGGGATGTACTTGGTGTTCTGTACGTTGCCGTATTGCTTGTCCAGGGCGAAGGCGCCCACGCCCACGGTGACGCGGCGGGCCACGGCATAGGTGGTCCAGAGGCTGCCGCTGTTGCGTGCGGTATTGGGAAACTGGTGGCCGTTGTTGGCGATATTCGCCGCGCCCGGACCGTTGTCCACGAGCACCGGATTCAGGTGGGTTACGCCGCCGAACACGCTCCACTTCTCCGTGATGCGACCCGTGGCGCCGAGTTCGATGCCTTCCACGCGCTTGGTACCGGCCAGCACCGTGGTTGCGGCATCCACTGCCACGCGCGCGTTGGTGATCTCCGAGCGGAACACTGCGGCGGTAAGGTTCAGGCGTTCGCCGAACACATCCCACTTCGTACCCACTTCGATGTTTTTGCTCTTCTGGGGTTTGAGGTCCTGGGTCAGCACACTGATATTGCCGTTATCGCCGCTGCCCTCGCCAGTGGCCACACCCGAGGGATTGGCCGAGGTGCCGTAGGAAACATAGATGCTGCCGCTGGCGACAGGCTTGAATACCAGCCCCGCCTGATAGGTCCAGAAATCCACATCCGAGCGCAGGTTGCGCGCCGCCGGCGTGGTGCCAGTGGGCACGAATACCCTGGTACTGAAGTCGTCATAGCGCAGGCCCACATTCAGCAGCCACTGTTCGTTGAAGGTGAGCGTGTCAAAGCCATAGGCCGAGCGGGTGAACGAGCGGTTCTGCGTGGGCGTGTTGCGCGGCGCGTAGCTGCCCAGGAAAGGGTCGTGCGGGTTGGGATTGTGCAGCGACGTGCAGGCGAACTGACTGATGAACAGAGCGCTGGCCGCGCAGTTGCGTCCGGCGATCCCGGGGGCCGGCGACTGCACCACGTTGTATTGGTCGACGCTGGATTTCTCCAGCGCGAATTCAACACCCGTGGCGAAGTTGTGCTTGATCGAGCCGGTGTTGAATTCACCGGTCAGGTCGGTCTGGTTCACGCCCGTACGGGTTTCGGCGATGCGGCTCTTGGCCGAGCGGTAGACGTAGCCGAGAGGCAGGTTGCCGGAGCTGTCATCTGGATTGGTCCAGATGTAATCGTTGGAGGTAACGCCATAGCGCGTGGTGTTGCGGATAGTGAAGCTGTCGGCGAAGTCGTGTTCGAAACGCACCGTGCCGATATCGGCTTTCGTTTTGCGGAAGTCGCGGTCGGCAAAGCCGTAGAAGTTGTTGCGATCGACGTTGGCGGGTTTGCCGGTGCCGGTCCCGGCGAAGGGGCCAGTGGTGTACGGGCCATCGAGCGGAATACCGCTATCGGGGAGATCGTAGGTGTTGAGGTGGTAGTAGTCGAGGGTGAGGCGCGTGGGCGTGTTGATGCCGAAGGTCACCGACGGAGCGATACCGAAGCGCTTGCCCCAGACTTCGTCGCGGCCGGGCACGTCGTTCTTGTGGCCCATCACGTTCAGGCGCGCTGCGATGTGGTCGCTAACAAGATAGTTCGCGTCCAGCGTGCCGCGCTTGTAGTTGTCGGTGCCCAGGCCCAGGCTGGCATCGGTGAAATTCCCGGCCTTGGGGGCCTTGGTCACGATATTGATGCTGCCACCCGCCGAGCCGCGGCCGGTATAGACCGACGACGGCCCCTTGATCACATCGATCTGTTCCACGTCGAAGGTTTCGCGGGTCTGCGTGCCAGTGTCGCGGACGCCGTCGACATAGATATCCGACACCGCATCGAAGCCTCGGATCAGCGGGCGGTCACCCACGGCCGTGCCACCTTCGCCGGCAGCGAAGGTGATGCCCGGCACGGTGCGCAGGGCCTCGGTGAGGGTGGTGGACGCGGTGCTCTGGATCACCGCCCTGGGGATCACCGACACCGCGCGCGGCGTGTCGAGCAAGGGCGCGGTGAGCTTGGGAGAGGCGGCATTGACGGTATTGGCGCGGACGGCGATCTCGTCAAGCTTGGTCGCGCGTTGTGGGTCCAGGGTGTTGTCCGGCGCCGGCGCGGCGGCTGGCTCCGCGGCCGTGGCCGGCACGGCGAAGGCCAGGCCCAGGGCAGTGGCAAGCAAACGGCGGGGGCTCGAGGCCGCCGAGGTCACGAAATCGGGGGAACGCATGGGGGAAGATCCTTGCAGGTCGGTTCGGTTCGCTGGCTGGACCGGCGCGGCCGGTCTGGCTCTGGATGTCGAATCGAAGACCGGCGCGTCCACTGCGCACTGCCTGCAGGCTGCTTACCGGTTTCCGAAGGCCCGGGTAAAACCCGGGCAGACCGTCAAGATATCATTAATTACGAATGAGTCGCAACTTCATGCGCATTCGCAAATACTCATGGAGACCCGAGTACCGCCTTGACCTGTGCCCATGGCCCCTGAGCCGTGCGAATCTTCTGCCACAGCAGCATCCACCCATGAACCGCGATGCGGAATGGGTTGTACGAATGAAGGGGCACGGTGAGCCCGTAGTGGCATGGTTGTCCGTGGCGTTCTGATGGGCCGCGGTGCGACGGGCTGAGGTCAACCCGCCCGTCGCGGCCATCCTTTTGTAACTGATGGTTCTGGCCATGGCTTCCTGGAGCCATGAGTGGCTGATGCGGTAGACCCGGTCAGACGGAGTCCATCGGGAGGCAAAGCAGGATGCCGCCGACACGATTGCCGTCTTCGTCGTGTAGGGGGTAAGCCGAACCCGTGGCGGCCAGTACCGAGCCATCGGGCCGGCGGATGCGCCAGCGCGATTCCAGCACGGTTTCCCCGTGGCGTACCGCGCGGACCAATGGCAGGTCGGGAGAAGGGAACGGGCGGCCTTCCGTGGTGAACAGGCCATGCAGCAGGCTGTAGTCATCCGGTACGGCGCCCAGGCGTACCGTGCCGTGCATCGTCACCGCGGGCGGATTGGCGTAAACCAGCTCGCCCGTGGCGCTGGCGATGATCACGCCTTCCTCCCATGCGTCCAGCCGGTGGCGGGTGTCCTCGTCGAACACCCATGGCTGGTCGAGCAGGGTATTGAGGTCGACGAAGTGCAAAGCCTGGGACTCCCTCCCTCCACGCCCGGCGCGTGGCTTAGCTTGGCACCGCCGGCCATAGGCGCGCAATCGGCTGGAAGGTCCATTCAAACGAAGGAATTTCGCCAGAACTCCCGACTTTGTTTACCGGCCGACTTCGATCACCATGAAAAAGCCCTCACAGAATCCCGAAGACCCAGGTCATAAGCCTCCCGCACCGTCGTTTTGGGCGTGCAGTCCCAAGTTGAAACCGGAATCCTTTGACTTGGTTGCCAATACGTTCGTCCCAACCAGGTGAATAGCGGGGGAAGCTTTGGGTAGTGGCGCGTAAGCATGACCAAGGTCGTTGACCGTTCCTTGCCGGACTGTGGAGGAATCGGTGCGTTATCCGTATACCCACCATCGATGGCGTGTCCTCTTCCCACAGGGCGTGCACGCATGATGGGCGGCGCAGATGCTGCCGCAATGAGAAGCGTCTGGGCAGTGTCGATGTCGGCGCATTCATTGAACACAATGAAGTCCTGCCGAAGCCCCATTAGACCGGGGAGTCGTGGGTGGATGCTGTTCCACAGGTACTTGTCGACGAGATAGGCAAGCGTTCCCGCAGCGACAGATCCGCCCAGCCCGAGGAATCGAGCAGGCCGCGTGAGGGCCACGGTGAGGCGGGACGAGGATCGGCGCAGGGAAGTGAATGTTCGAGCATTCAAGAAAGCATCGACCCATGCCGGGTATACCTGCTGATGGGCGAACTTCAGCTTGAATGCCGCCAGAGCGGACCAGTCGAAAATCTTTGGATTGCCGGCATACAGTCGTAAGCACGCTTCAAGCGCGGTGTCAGTGCCGTCCACAAGAAACGATGCGGCGACGGCGGCGCCCGCGCTGGTGCCGACCAGTTGTGGCGGCAAAGGCTGGCCTTGCTCCATCAGGTGCGTTAGCGCACCTGCCTGCCACCAGCACCGGTTACCCCCACCGGCGAAGACCAATGTTTCGATCTGGCGGAAGTCCAGTGCCCGAACTTCATCCACCTTCCTGGGCATGCGCTCCATTCCTGCACATCATCAAGTTTGCGAGCATGACATATGTTTCGAAACGCGCGCTATCTGGTCGTATTCCTCATGAGACCCCAGAGATTGGAACTGTGTCCAAGCCCTGGGGGTAACTCATATGACAGGGGGCCAAGCCCGGTTAGAAGATGTACGGCGTCTCCGTCCGCGAGGTATCGGGCGAGCCGTCCGGGTGGGTGAACCAGAGCAGCAGGATCCTTCCACGCGGGCAGCCGCTGCCGTCGACCACGCTGGCGAGGGTGCCGCTGTTGGTGCCGATGTCACGGGCGTAGCAGCTGCCGAGGCTGTCACTGAAGCGGAAGGCCTGGGTGCTTGCCTGGCCGCTGTGGCCGGTTACCGCGTTGTCGGTGAAGGTGAGGGTGTCACCGGTATGGATGGTGTTGCTGGTGTCGGTGCGGTACAGGGTGAGCCCGCCGGCCTTCTTGCTGAATTGCCGCTCGAAACCCTGTGATACCGAGCTGGGTGCCGAGACGTAATTGCCGGCATCATCGAAGTTGTAGGTGAATTCTGCCTTCAGGGGATAACTTGCCTGGAGCCGGGTAGTCACCGGTAGACCGAAGATGCCTTCGCGCGTGGTGGTGGTGCTGTCCACGCTGGTTCGCTGGTCGATGGCCTGGTTGTAGGTGGTGGTGTTGATGGTGAACGCCTGGGTGTTGGCGAAGGACACCGTCTGCTTCACCTCGGTGCTTACCCGGCCATGCGAGGTGTCGATGTAGCCGGCAAGCTCGAACGTACGTGACGCGCTGGTGGCCACGTTGCCGCCGATCACGCCATCGGTATCGGTGAGGTTATTGGCGACCGTGGCCTGTGGCGGCTGGCTGGCCAGCGTGTTGGCTGTAAGCGCGCCGGTCACTACCTTGCGATGGTGGTCCAGGTACACGAAGAGGTTTCCCGTGACCGAGAAATAGCTGTTGGCGCCGGTGACGCCGATGGCCAGCGTATGTGCCTTGCCGTCGTTCAACTGCGAGGCAAAGGGCGTCAGGTCCACACGGTAGGGCAGGAAGTTCAACGTCTGCACGCCCGTGGTCGGCCGCCACATGTAGGGATCGATGCCACCTGAGAAGATCCACGGGTAGATGGGCGCCACACCTGCGGCCTGGCCATCGATGCTCACCTGTGCCTCGCGGTAGGCGCCGCCGCCACAACTCTCCGCTTCGTCGGCTACCTCGTTGGGCACGCACGAATACCAGAATTCATCGCCTTGCTGGCCTTGTGCGAACACATCGACATAGGCACGTTCGATATTGGTGGGCAGGGTGATGCTGCGTGACAGAAGATCTGCGCCAGTGTTGAGGTTGACCGGGCTTCCGGCACCGCCATCGGAAAGCGCATACACAGCATCGGGCGATTGGGCTGCCGGCACGAGCAGGGATGATTTATAGAACACCAGCTTCGCCGAGCCGTGGATCACGCCGGTATAGGTGTCATCAACGATGTTGCCCAGCACCGCTTGTCCGGTCTGCGCGCTGGTCAGAAGGCTTGAGAAGTCAGAGACGTCGCGCTCGATATGCCAGCTTGGTGCCACGGTGGCGGAAGGTTCTTCCGTGGTACCGAAATAGATGTTGGAGCCGGCAAGCCACAGCGATGCCGTGCGGTCGAACTGGCGGCCGGCGGTAACGGAGAAGTCGCCTTCCAGCACCACCTTCGACCAGGGTCCCTTGCATCCGGCGGGCGGCGCATAGTTGTAAGGATGGTTGGAGAAGTCGCTAAAGGTGAAATCACTGAACAACTGCACCGTGCACGTTGCCGTGTTCGGCCGCGGAACGGGTGGATCGGCGACGGCCACGTTGGGAGAGCCGAGTGTGAAGCCGGGCGGTGTGGCGGCAGATGCGCCACCGGCGAACAGCGCCGCCAGGGAAATGAGTGCAGCCAGGCGCAAGTTCTTGCGCCGCGGAACGCGGATAACGGACATGTGTTTGAGCCCTCGCGAACAGCCAACGACCCCCTGTCGGACGAACGTAGCATGCCGGAACGGTGCAAAGACATACGTGGATCACGATTGGACGGCTAAACGCGGTGGGCCGCAGGTGAGATTGAGCATCGTCCGATGTGTAGGTCGACGTCATTTTGAGAAGATTCGTATGGATTCGCCTTGCGGGGCCTACGATCATGTATGCGCTGCCGGTGCACCGGCAGTCGGGGTATAGAAGCCCTGTTCATACGGCCGAACCCTGCAGCAGCCGCTGCAGGGTTCGTGGTTTCCCGCCTTTCGGCGGGCAACCAGGTGGGCGCAAGCCCAGCCGTCCGTGTGCGGTCCTTCTATACCTGGTTCGCCCGCCACCCTTACCCCTCCAATGAAACTGGGACCGGCGAGCTATTGAGGCGGATGAACGTGCCCGGCTGGCGGAAGCAAGCCCGCGTAGATTGACTGTCGCGTAGAAAGCGGCGCGCGGGCGAGGGTGCAATGCCTGGCGCGTTCATTCGCCTGATCCGTCTAACGTCCGCAAGGTGGGAGCATCTTTAGCCCCGGAGAGATCCAAATGCGCACCTCGATGGTATTCAGCTGGCTGAACGCTGCCGTGAATCAAGCTTCCCTTTTCTTTTTTCCAGGCACGCCGACCCGCTGAGCACCCTTGCTCTTGCGCAGGGCAGCCATGGGGCTAGCGGACGGGAACGGTGCGATGGCCTTCAGGTCATCGGCGATGCCCATGGCTTTGAGTATCTTCACCACAGTGGCTGTGGTCGATGATCCGCCAGCCTCCACATGATGGATCGACCGTGTCGAGATATTGGCTAGCTTGGGCAGGTCTTCCTGGCTGTGCCCCAGGCGGATGCGCTGGTCGCGCGGGCATTGGCCTAGGCCGGCGAGAAGCGCGGCGATAGACGTTTCAATACCTGCAGATAACATGCAGCATCCTGCTGATTAAAGGTCCTTCGACCTTTAGCATGCATTCTATTGCATGTTATGAAGCGATAGCCTCGCTCTCCGGGCTGATAAAAAAACCCCGCCACCAGGGCGGGGTCTTGTACTTCCATCAAGCCAGGCTGATTACCAGATCTTCACCTGCTTATCGGCCGCGCGGACCATCTTGTCGCCCGGCTTGCACTGGTAGGCCTTGGCAAAGGCTTCCATGTTCGACGGGGCGCCGATGGCGCGGAGTTTGGCCGGGGCATGCGGGTCTACGTTGAGGTACAGCAGCGCCTGCTTCTCGCGGACATCGCCGCGCCATACGCGGGCCCAGTTGAGGAAGAAGCGCTGGTCTTCGGTGTAGCCGTCGATCTTCTCGTCCGCTTCCTTCGGGTTCTTCTTCAGCGCTTCCTGCAGCGCGTCGTAGGCGACGTTCAGGCCGCCCAGGTCCGCGATGTTCTCGCCCAGGGTCAGCTGGCCGTTGACGTGCGCGTCGGGCTTGTCCTTGATCGGCGCGTACTCGTTGAACTGGTTCACCAGCTTCGCGGTACGGGCGTCGAACTTGGTGCGGTCTTCCTTGGTCCACCAGTTCTTGTTGTTGCCGTCGCCATCGAACTGGCTGCCCTGGTCGTCGAAACCGTGGCTGGCTTCGTGGCCGATCACGGCGCCGATGCCGCCGTAGTTGATGGCGTCGTCACCGTTGGCATCGAAGAACGGCGGCTGCAGGATCGCGGCCGGGAAGTTGATCGTGTTGTCGGTGGGGTTGTAGTAGGCGTTGACCGTCTGCGGGGTCATGCCCCATTCCTTGCGGTCGGTCGGCTGGCCGATCTTGCCGATGTCGTAGTGGTAGTTGAAGTCCGCGGCGGCCAGCACGTTGCCGTAGTAGTCGTCGCTCTTGACGTTCAGGCCCGACCACTCACGCCACTTGTCGGGATAACCGATCTTTGGCAGGAAGGTGTTCCACTTGGCGATCGCCTTGGTCTTGGTGGTATCGCTCATCCAGTCGAGGTTCTGGATGCGCGCCTTCAGCGCGTTGCGAACGTTGTCCACCAGTTCCTGCGCGCGGGCCTTGGCTTCGGGCTTGAACACCTTGTCGACGTACAGCTTGCCCAGCGCCTCGCCCATGGAGGAGTTCACCGAGGCCAGCACGCGCTTCCAGCGCGGCTTCTGTTCCGGCTGGCCGGCGAGCGTCTTGCCGTAGAAGTCGAACTTGTTGTCCTGGAAATTCTTCGACAGGTAGGGCGAGGCATCATCGATGGCATGGAAGCGCAGGTAGGCCTGCCAGTCGTCCATCGGGGTTGCGGCCAGCATCTTGTCGAACTCGGCGAAGAACTTCGGCTGCGACACCGAGAAGCCCTTGTCGATCTTCACGCCCTGGGCCTCGAAGAACTTCTCCCAGTTGAAGTGCGGGGTGATCTTGTCGGCATCTTTCACCGAGACGAAGTGGTACTGGTTTTCCGGCTTGCGCAGTTCCACCGGGGCCAGCGAGGCGGCGGCCAGCTGGGTTTCGAATTTCAGCACCGAGTCGGCCTGCTTCTGCGCATCGGCTTCGGATACGCCACCCAGCTGCAAGGTCTTGGCGATGTACGCCACGTACTGCTTGCGAAGCTCCGCGTGCTCGGGTTTGGTGTAGTAATCCTTGGTGGGCAGGCCAAGGCCGTCCTGCTGCACGTAGCCAATCTGCATCTTGGCGTTCTTGAAATCGGCGCCGGAACCGAACTCGAACACCTTGCTGTCGCCGTGCGAGAAGCTGTCGGTGATGAAGGCGACGAGGTCGGCGGGCGTCTTCAGGCCGTCGATCTTCTCAAGCTGCGGTTTGACCGGGTCGATGCCAGCCTTGTCGACGGACGCTTCGTCCATGCCGGAGTGGTACAGCCAGCCGATTTTCTGCTCCACCGAACCGGCAGTGGCGCTGTCGGCGTTCTTGGCGGCGGCATCGACGATATCGTGCTGGGTGTTGAGGCTGGCTTCGGCCAGCTTGTCGAACGCGCCCCAACGGGTGCGGTCGTTCGGGATCGGGTTGGCCGCGACCCATTTGGAGTTCACGAAGCCGTTGAAGTCGTCGCAGGCCTGGATCGAGGTGTCGAGGTCGGCAATATTGAAAGTGGGACCTGCCGCAGAAGCCGCGGCAGCCGGGGCCGCGGCGGTCGAGGCGCTGGCGGCGCTCTGCGACGCGGCGGGCGTGCTGGCGGGGGCGGCATCGTCGTGCTTGCCGCAGGCGGTAGCTGCCAGGGCCAGGCTGACGGCGAGCGCCAGCGGCTTGATGTACTGGTTGGTCATGGATGTCCCTCTGTGTGGAAACGACCCCGTGGCCGGGGTAGCGGTCGAGACTAGGCAAAAAGTCACGGTACCTACAGTGTCGAAGGTAACGCCGGCTTCTGCTGCAACCGCAGCACGGGATAGGCCCCCACGCCCTGCACGGTGTACCACGGTGAGCGTTCGAAGAAGAAAAACAGCCGGGCCCGGGCGCTTGCGGCAAACGCCTTGTCGTCGTTCAATTTTTTCTCAAATTCAGCTTTGAGGGCAGGATCCTTGGCCATCATCTGGCGGGCCAGGGCCTCCAGTACCCGGGGCTCGCCGTATTCCTTCGGCTCGAAGGTGGCGTCGAAGAAGCCCCAGTGAAGAAGCGAATCCGGCGCCTGGGGTTCAAGCAGTTCAATCGCCACGTTAGCGGCACGCTGGTCCATCGGCACGATCACCGAGCCTGCCGGCAGGGTCACGTGGCGCTTGACGGTCCCCTGGTGGAACGACTGCAGCATCAGGCGGCCCTCGAAGGGCCTGGAGGCCCAGACCGGGTTATCCAGTTGGTAGCCGTCGGCATCGACGGTCAGCGGCGCGGTGAGCCGGCGATAGGTGATGCCATGGTCGTGGAGCCTTGTGATGGCGTCGGTCCACTGGGCCGGGATGGCGTAAGCGGCCGGGGGCGCGATGCTGACATCCGGCAGCAGGCCGTCCTGGTCTTCGATCTGGTAGGTCTTTTTCTTCGTTGGGTCGTATTGCACCCAGATGTCGCCGGAGACGTCGCTCCTGGTCTGGCTGAATGCGTAGCCCTTCAACTCCCGGGTGGTAACGGCCGGATCCGGCTTGAAGGTGATCGGCACGCTGGCGCCGGCGTTCGAAGCGCGGGCGATGGTGGCGGCATCGGCCTTCGCCGTGACGGCGGTGAGGTCGCCCGGGCGCGCGGCGATGTCGCGCAGCAATTGGGTCAGGAGGTCGTAGGTGGCACGCACGCGCACCTCGTACGATTTCAGCATGTGGGTTTCGATCAGCAGCGCCGGGCGGTTCTGCAACGCCGCGTAGCCGGTGGAGAACCGCGGGCCGGAACCGAAGTTCTCGATGCCCTTGGTGATGTCCCGTCCGTCCTTGAATTCGAGGTAGCGGGAATTCAAATGGCCCATGCGGTCGAAGGCCGGCATCACCCGGCCCAGGGTGGCGCGTTGCCAGGCATCGACACCCGGATCGAGCTTGTGGGGATCCTCGGTGTACCAGGTGAGGTCGTACTGGTAGTCCGCGCCATCGGTGGTGTGCACGTCGACCAGGAAATCAGGCAGCCACGTGTTCCATAGCTTCAGCCAGGCAACCATCTCCGGGGCGTCGGCCTTGATGTAGTCGCGGTTCAAGTTGAGGTATTGCGACTGCCCGCGAAAGCCCATCGATTCGGGGCCGTTCTGGTTGATGCGGTTGTAGGGGCTCGATTGTTCGTGGCCGTCGACGCTGAACACCGGGATATACACCAGCACCACATGATCGAGGACGCCTGCGAGCTTGCCGCCCAGGGCAAGGTCGCGCAGCAGCATCAGTCCGGCATCCTTGCCCTCGATCTCGCCGGGGTGGATGCCCGCCTGCACCAGCAGTACCGGCAGGTGGCGTTCGCGGGCGATGGCCGGGGTGATGCCCGGGATATTGCTCGCCACCACCACGTCCATCGTCCGGCCCTGGGGCGTGGTGCCGAAGGGCATCAATTGCAGGCGGTCGGGGGCGGCGGCGACCAGGCGTTTGAGGTAATCCACCGTGGTGGCGTAGTCAGGCGTGGTGCGGAAAGCCGAGGCCTCGGCGGGAGTGGTCCATTTTCCCTTGCTCGGGGAGGCGGGGACCGACGCATGGGCCACCATGGCGGCAGTGGCAAGCAGGGTGGAGGCGAAGGCGACAAGACGCATCAGTTTTTTTCCACGGGCAGGCGGGAGGGCAGGGTATCCGGCGCTACGGCACCGCCGGAAATGATGAAGGCCATGGCCTGGTCCATGGTCCAGTCGGTAGGCGTGAGCTCATCCACCGGCACCAGCTCAAGATAACCGCCGGTAGGGTTGGGGGTGGTGGGGATATACACCGCGGCGATCTCCCTTCCTGAGTGTTCTTCCACCATCACCCGGGTGACGAAACCCACCACTTTCATCCCGTTGCGGGGAAAATCCACCAGCACCACGCGTTGCAGGCCGCCGGGCTGGTTCTGCAGCACCGACATCAGCTTCTTGGTGCCACCATAGATCGTCTGCACCAGCGGGATGCGGTTGAGTACGGCATCGAAGGCGCCGATCAGCCGCTTGCCGACCACGCGGCTGGCCAGCAGGCCCACGAGGTAAAGCGCGGCCAGGGTAAGTACCAGCGCAAGCAGCCAGGTGAACCAGCTGTCGCGGATGGCAGCCTCCGTGGCGGGCGACACCCAGCCCACCGCATGCATGGCAAGCACCACCAGCGGCGCGCCGATGCCGGCCAGCAGGTTCACCACGAACGAGAGCACCAGCCAGGTCACCCATAGCGGAATGAAAGTGAGCAGGCCCGTGACGAGGTAGCGTTTGATGCGAAGCGAAGGCATGGGCAGCGGCATGGGTGAGGGGAACCCCTAGTGTAGCAACGTGGCTTTCCCCGGCCCGGGCGCCGCTGGAGGTCTATCCAACCAAAGTACTAGACGCCATGGACGAGCCTTTCCAGCCGTGTAGTGAATCGTTTTGCCCAGGGCATCTGGTTAACGTGGCAACAGTTCCGGCCACTGGCAGTGATGCTCATGAAGATGCTCCGTTTCCTGGCGACGGTAGGACTGGCAGGCGCGCTCACCGCGTGTGCCACAGGGGGTTCCACCGAGCCACCGCCCAAGGTGGATGCGGCAACGCAAGCGGTCAACACGTATTTAATCGGCGTGGACGACCAGCTGCAGGTAACGGTGTGGCACAACCCGGATCTTAGCGTGAGCGTACCGGTGCGCCCGGACGGCAAGATCACCGTGCCCCTGATCGGTGATGTCGAAGCTGGTGGCAAGACCACCGCGGACGTATCGACGGAGATCAGCGCCAAGTTGTCTTCGTTTATTCGCGATCCCCAGGTGGCGGTGATCCTTACCGCACTGCGCAGCCATGAGTACCTGTCGCGGGTCCGCGTGACCGGCGCGGTGCGCAGCCCCATTTCGATTCCCTACCGGCAGGGCATGACTGTGCTCGATGCGGTGCTCGCGGCCGGCGGCACCACCGAGTTCGCCGCGCCCGACCGCACGGAGCTCTATCGCCACGGCGAAACAGGCGCGACCACCTCGTATGCGATTCGCCTGGAGAAAATTCTCCAGCAGGGCGACCTTGCCAACAACTATCCCGTACAGCCCGGTGACGTGATCACCGTGCCGCAGCGCGCGTTTTGAGGAGGGGAAGTCGATGAGTGGTGAACTGATGCCGCTGAGCGGCCTGTTGCCGGCGCTGGTGAGCGAAGCGAAGCGCCGCCGGCTGGCCATTGCCGTGGTCTTTGCCGCCATTGCCCTGGCGGCGCTGGCCACGGGCCTGTTGTGGCCGCGCAAGTACGAGGCCAGCACGACCATCCTTGCCCAGGAAAGCAGCATCATCACGCCGTTGATGGAAGGCGCCGCCTCCACCACGGGGAACAAGAACCGCGCCGGTATCGCCCGCGACGTGATCTTCAGCCGCAAGGTGCTGTCGGAGATCCTCGTTGCCGGCGGCTGGATGGCAACGAACCCGACGCCGATCGAGCAGGACAAGCTGATCGAGGGCATCAAGTCGCGCACGAATCTGCAGACAGCCCGCGACAACCTCATCACCATCAGCTATTTCGATTCCGATCCACGGCGCGCCTTCCTGGTGACGCGGCAGTTCGCACAGCTGTTCATCTCGGAAAGCCTGGCCTCCAAGCAGCGCGAGAGCCGCGATGCCTACGACTTCATCAATAGCCAGGTCGAGGCCTATCGGACGAAGCTCACCGACGCCGAGGACAAGCTCAAGGCCTATCGCGACGCCAACGCCGACGCGCGTCCGGGCAGTGAGACGGACACCAACGCCCGCATTGGCCAGCTGCGCAACCAGATCGAAAACACCCGCATGATGCTGATGGAGAAGAATTCGCAAGCCGCCGCGATCCAGTCCCAGATGACGGGCGAGTCGGAGGTCAATGCCGTGCAGACCGCGCAGGGCGTGGCGCAAATTCAAATGGCCGCGTTACAGCAGCAGCTCGATACCTTGCTGTTGACCTACACCGATTCATATCCAGACGTCATCCGCCTGCGCCACCAGATCCAGGACCTGCGTGTGCAAGCCCAGGGTGAAGAGGCACGGCGCAACGCCGCCAGGCTGGCCGGTACACCGGTCCCTGTAGAAAACGGCACCCAGATAAACCCGATGTACCAGCAGTTGCGAATGCAGTTGGCAGCCACCCGCAGCGAGGCCGCCGCCGCCGGTGCTCGTATCGGTGCCAGCGAGTCGATGCTGCAGAACGAACTGGAGCGCAGCCGCCGGATCGCCAATTCCGAGAACGTCACGTCCGAACTGACGCGCGACTACAATGTGAACCGCGATGTGTACCAGGATCTTCTGAAGCGCCGCGAGAGCGCACGCGTATCGATGAACCTCGATGCCGAGCAGCGCGGCCTGACCTTCCTGGTGCAGAACCCGGCGGTGATGCCACTGCAGCCCACCGGCATCCGCTTCATGCACTTCGGCCTGGCCGGCATGGCTTTGTCGCTGGCCATCCCCTTCGGGCTGCTGTTCGGCGTGACCCGCTTCGACCCGCGCGTACGCTCGGTGTGGCAGCTGGAGCAGGGCACCGGGCTTACCGTGCTTGCCGCCATTCCCTATTACCCCACCCCGCGTGACCGGCGCCGCGACCGGGTGCGTAATTCCTTGCTCGGTTTCATCGTTGCCGGTGTCGCGATCGTGTACCTGGTGGTTTTCTGGCTTCGCCTGAAGGGGTGGGTATGAACGCGTCGTCCAACGACTCGACCGTGGTGTCCTCGCCGGAATTCTCCCGCGGTACCGGCCATTCGATCGCAAGGATGGTGGAACCGGGCGGCACCCTGGCGCCGCTGCAACTGGAAGAGCGCCGGCTGATCCATCGCGAAGAATCGGTGCGTTTGCAGTCCGATGCTTTCCGGAACATCCGAACGCGTTTGCTCGGGCTGGCCGGTGAAGGGAACTTCGTCACCCTGGTGGTGCCGGTGAGCCCGCGCTCGGGCGGCAGTTTCGTGGCTCGCAACCTTGCCGCGGCCTTTGCCTTCGACGAAGCGCGCACCAGCCTGCTGCTCGATTGCAACCTGCGTTATCCCGAACAGCACCGCGCCCTGGGCGTGGAGGCGGGGCACGGTGGCCTGATCGATTACCTGGAGCACCCGTCGCTGGGCATCGAGCGGATCCTGTACCACACCGGCATCCCGCGCCTGCGGTTGATCCCGGCAGGCAAGGCGCGGGAAAACAGCAGTGAGTATTTCTCGTCCTCGCGCATGCGCACGGTGCTTGATTCGCTGCGCTCACGCTATCACGACCGCTATGTGTTCCTGGACGGGCCTGCGATCAAGGGCTCGCCGGATGCACGCATCCTGGCCGACCTTGCCGATTTCGTGGTGGTGGTGGCCGGTTACGGCCGCGACACCCCGGGAGCCATCAGCACAGCCGTAGCCAACTTTGAGCCGGGCAAGCTCGCCGGCGTGGTTTTCAACCAGGCACCTTAGACAGGTGCCGGCAGGGGAAAGGGAGCTTAGGACATGCTGGCACGAAGGGCCGTGGCGAGTGCGGTAGTGGTGGCGCTGGCCGCCGGGCCGGCTGCCGTCCGCGCAGGTACGTTCGATTATTCCCTTTACGGGGGAATCGAGCACAGCAATAACATTGCGCTTTCCACCGACAACCCGCAGTCGGCGAATGTGTTCATCCCGGGTGCCAACTTCACCTACCTGCAGCAGGGATCCACTTTCCAGGCCAATGTGGCCGGTACGCTTGAGTACCGGCACTACGCGTCGGGCGGGTTCGACGACCAGACGCAGACGCAGCTGGCGGGCACCGGTAACTGGACGGTGCTGCCGGACCGGCTGGACTTCACGGTTACCGACTATGCCGGCATCCAGCCAGTGGATTCGCTCGCCAGCGATGCGCCGGACAACGAGCAGCAGACCAACGTGGTCACGGTAGGCCCCACGTTGAAGCTTCGTTTTGGCGAAGCCACGAGCGGCCAGGTGGAGCTTCGCTACATCAATAGCTACGCCTCGAAGATCGATGATTTCAATTCCTCGCGCGGGGTGCTGGCCGGACGGTTGTTTCGCGACCTGAGTCCCACCGACCAGCTTTCGCTGAACGCGGAGACGCAGCGGGTGACCTTCTCCAGCGACACCGCAGGCTCCAACTACAGCCGCGACGAGGGATTTCTTCGCTACACCAGCAAGCTGGCGCACTTCGACGCCGACGTGATGCTGGGTTATTCCAAACTCGACTTCGACCGCGGCGGCAGCGATTCAAAACCTCTCGTGCGTGTTGCCCTGGGTTGGGAGCCGACCACGCGCAGCACCTTCGGTATCTCAGGTGCCTATCAGTTCGCCGACGCGGCCCAGGATCTTTCGACGCCGGTGTCACCGGCGGTGATCAGCACCACCTTCGAGCCTGGCCAGACCAGCCTGGGTGGCGGGACGGTTACCGGCAATGTGGTAGTGGATTCCCAGGTGTACCTGGAGCGCCTGCTGCAGGGCAGTTATTCCTATAGCGGTACGCGGCTGTCGCTCACGGTGACGCCGATGTACCGGAAGCTGCAGTACATCAACGACAGTACGTTCGACCAGACAGGTCGCGGCGGCAGTTTCGTGATCAGCTACCGGCTCCGGCCTGCCGCGACGCTGTCGTTCTTCGCCACCGGCGAGAAACTCAACTACGACACGCTGTCGCGTACCGACAAGACCTGGCGTTACGGCCTGGACTTCCAGCACACCCTTACCCCCCATTGGAGCTGGCGGACATCGCTGACGCACGAGAAGCGTGACAGCAACGCTGCAAGCCAGAGCTATCGCGAAACCGAGATCTTTTTTGGCGTGGTGTACCGGCGATGATCGACGACGACGCGGAACTGCCATTCTTCTTCGGGCCGCGGCGCGAGCTGTTCGGCATGTACCACGCCAGCGGCGGGCATCCGCGCAAGGCCGTGCTGCTGTGCCCGCCATTGGGCCAGGACCAGATACGCTGCCACCGGCTTTACCGCCAACTGGCCCAGGCGCTGGTGGCCGATGGCGTGGCGGTGCTGCGCTTCGACTACTACGGCACGGGCGATTCCGCTGGCGCCAGCGCCGACGTCGACCTTGCCCGGTGCATAGCCGATACGGTACTGGCTGCCCACGAACTTCGTACCCGTAGCGGAGCGGGGCGGGTGGTGGCTTTCGGTGCAAGGCTTGGCGGCAACATCGGTCTTGCCGCATCGTCGCCTGCCCAGCTGGCGGGCATCGTGGCCTGGGATCCCATCCTGGATGGCCACGCCTACGTCACCCGGCTGGACGCCATGCAGGCGGCGCTGGGCATGGACGCGCAGCGGTTCAGCCAGCCGCGCATGGTCTCGGACGTATCGGCGCAGTGGCTGGGTTTCAACGTTTCGGACCGCCTTCGGCATCAACTGGTGGAATTGAAGCTGGAGGCATCGCCCGTGCCGTTGCTGGTACTGGATACGATCGGTCAGGAAATTCCCCAGGGCCTTAGCGTGCGCGAGGCGGTGGTACGCAGCCTGCAGCCGCCCACGCCCTGGGACGACCTAGCCCGGCTGGAGATGGCCATCCTGTCCCATCCGTTGATCCAGACGGTGACGGGCCACGTCAGGGAGGCCGCATGATGCAGGAGCAGGCCTTCCGATTCGGCCGCGCACGACACCTGGTCGGCATCGCCGGCCTGCCGGCGGCGGCAAGCGACGGCGTTGGCGTGATCGTGCTCAACGCGGGCCTGGTCAACCGCATCGGCCCGTTCCGCCTGCATGTTGAAATGACCCGGCGGCTCAACGCCCGCGGGTACCCTACGCTTCGATTCGACCTGTCCACCCTGGGCGACAGCGGCGCTTCCCAGGAATCACGTACCCGCGTGGAGCAGGTGCGTGCGGACGTCGACGATGCGATGAGCTTGCTGGAACGGCAGGCCGGGTGTTCGCGCTTCGTTCTTGTGGGCCTGTGCTCCGGTGCGCAGAACGCGCATTCGGTGGCCTGCACCGAAGCCCGGGTGGCCGGGGCGGTATTCCTGGATGGCTATGCCTACCGCACCCTCGGTTACAAACTGCGGTACTACCTGCCGCGCCTGGTCGATCCGGCGCGCTGGAAGCGCCTGTTGTCGCGCGGCGGACCTAAGCCTGCGGAAAAGAACGCGGAACCGGTATTTTCCGTGGCACCGTTGCCACAGGCAGTAGTGAAAGCGGATCTGGCCAGCATGCTCGACCGGGGCCTGAAACTCTGCCTGATCTACAGCGGTGGCATCAGCAATTATTTCAACCACCAGCGGCAATTCGGCGAACAGTTCGGCCCCCTGGTGAAACACCCTGGCATGCATACCCGTTTCCTCAGGGAAACAGACCACACCTACATCCTGACCGGCGATCGCCACCGCCTGCTCGATAGCATCGAGCACTGGCTCGGTGCCAGCTTTCCGGTGGCTCACGCGGGAGTGCATCGATGAAAACAGTTTTGGTTACCGGCGGCGCCGGCTATATCGGCAGCCATGTAGTGCAGCAGCTTACCCGGCGCGGCGACCGCGTGGTGGTGCTGGACAATCTTTCCACCGGGTTCCGTGACGCGGTGGTGGGGGCTGAACTCGTTGTCGGCAATGTCGGCGACATGGCCCTGGTGACGCGCGTGCTCACCGATTGGCAAGTCGATGCGGTGATGCATTTCGCAGCCCACACCGTGGTGCCCGATTCGGTAAGCGACCCGCTGCGCTACTACGGCAACAACACCTGCAACACCCGCAACCTCCTGGCTGCCTGCGCGGAAGTTGGCGTGGACAAGTTCATTTTCTCATCCACCGCGGCGGTGTACGGCATCACTGCCGATGGCATCGCCGACGAGGACACCCCCACGGCACCGATCAACCCGTACGGTACCTCCAAGCTGATGTCCGAGACGATGTTGCGCGACCATTGCGCCACCGGTGCCATGCGCCATGTGATTCTGCGTTATTTCAATGTAGCCGGTTGTGATCCGGCAGGTCGCATCGGACACTCAACCCTCAACGCCACGTTGCTGGTCAAGGTGGCCTGTGAGCATGCGGTGGGCAAGCGTGAGCGCCTGTCGATCTTTGGTACCGACTACGACACGCCCGATGGCACGGGCATACGTGACTTCATCCACGTCGAAGACCTCGCCGCCGCACACCTGAACGCCCTGGACCACCTGCGCAACGATGGCGAAAGCCTGGTGCTCAACTGCGGCTATGGCCACGGCTACAGCGTGCGCCAGGTGATCGAATCGGTACAGCGCGTTGCGGGCTGTACGCTTACCGTCACCGAGCTTCCGCGCCGGAAGGGTGACATCCCGCAACTCATCGCGTGCGCCGATCGCCTCCAGCAACGGCTGGGCTGGGAACCGCGGTATGACAACCTCGATGTCATCGTGGCCACCGCGCTACGGTGGGAACAGGTGCTGTTACGGCGCGAAGCGCCGCTGACCAGCGCGGCATGAGGTGGCGGCGGTGATTCGCTGGCTGTCCGTGTTGCTGCTTCTGCTGCCGTTGGCCGCCGCCGGATCGCAAGCCATCATCGTACACAGTGATGCTGCGAGCACGGCGCCGCGCGTGGTGTCGATGGGCATTCCGTTTCCCCCTGGCACGCTGCATGATGCCAACCTGTTGCGCGTACTCGATGCCGATGGGGTGGAAATCCCTGCGGCCGTACAGCCCACCTTGCGCTGGGTGGGTGGCGATGGGTCGCTTCGCGCGGTGCGCGTGCAATTCTCAAGCGCCCTGGCCAAGGGCGAAACCCACTTCAGTTTCAGCCTTGGCAAGCCACGCCTGAAACAGCTGGCGCCGGTTCCTTACAACGCGGGCCTGGTCGAAGGCCGACACGGTGTCCGCGTGCCGGCGGTGATCGCTACCCTCGATGCCGCATGGCTGTGTGATTCGCTGATTGCCGGGCCGCAGCGGCCGGCGCGCAGCGGCGAGGCCTATGCCGGCTACGTCGATCGCCAGTTCCAGTGGGCTCGCGCGCTTCCGGTGGATGATCCGACGGCCTGGCTGTTCGACCGGCCGACGACCTTGTTCAAGGCTTACGTGCGCACCGGCCGCGACGATTACCTTGCCGCGGCCGCGGAGAGCTACCGCTTCTACATGAAGTACATCAAGCGCGATGGCGTGGCGGTCCATCCGTCGTGCGCGGGCGGATGGACGCTCGGCGGCAAGCCGTGTGACGTGAAGTACGTTTACCTCGAACCCATCGTTCTGGCGATGGGGCTGCTTGGCGACGACGGTGCCCATGACGCTGCCACCGTGGGCAACATGATGGCGCTTTGGGATAGCGGCGGCTGGAACACGCGACCGGGTCCTTACGAGCGGGCATCGACTTATTTTACCGAGCGCCTGGCAGGGCTGGGCCTGCTCGAGACCGTCAGCGGTTATGAACTGACCGGCGATGCGCGTTACCTGGAACGGATACACGCGCGGGTGGGCTGGCTGGCCGAGCACCAGGCGAGGAATCCTGATGGCCTGGGCGACGACGGTTCGTGGCGCAATAGCTGGAACCTGCACGAAAACGACTCCTGGAATCCGGCGACCGATGTCCGCGGTACCTCGCCGTGGATGAGCGAGAACATCATCGATGGTCTGTGGCACGCCTGGCTTGCCACCAATGATCCACGCATCCCGCCGATGATTGCCGCCTATGGGCACTACCTCGAGCGTTACGGCTGGATCGACAGCGCCATGCTGGTGAGTCCGCACGACTGGCGGAACTCATGTTCAGGCCCGGGTGGCCAGATCGCCTGGTACTGGTCGTCGGGACATGCCACCCAGGCACAGCTGATGAAGATCCAGGAATCGGAAGGCTGGTACAGCGACGCACACACGGTGGAGCTGGCGTTGCCGGTGGCCGCGGCACGCTACTTCGATGCCGATGCGAAGGACGGCGCAGCCTACGAGAAACGTTTTCGTGCCATTGCCGGTTCCTACGCGTCCGCGTGCGCGGCGCAGAACGATACGCTTCGCCGCTTCAACTGGAACAACCGGGGCAGCGGCGTGGCCCAGTGGCTGATGAGCCAGCCGGCGGGCGCCGGGTTGTCCGGCTCGCCGATGACGTTGCGACGGGCCTCGCCATGAACCGGCGGATGGAAGTGTTGCGTAGCGTCACCATCGTTTCGGTGTCCACGTACATCGAATACGCACTGGGCCTGGTGGTGAGCATCTGGATCGCCCGTGCGCTGGGGCCGGCGGACTTCGGCCGTTACGCCTTCACCATATGGTTATGTGGCTGGTTGATCACCTGCAGCAACCATGCGTTGACCACCTCCAGCACCAAGTTCATCGCCGAGTCCGATGGCGCAGGCGCGCGATCGATCGCAGCCCACATCGCCTGGCGCCTGGGTCGCGTGCAGACCATCAGTTCGGCCGTGGTGATCGGTCTGTTCCTTCTCGGTACCTGGATCACCCGGCCCACGGAATGGTCCGATCTCTGGCTGCCGGTGACGGCGCTGGTAGCGGTGGCGGTGGTGGCCAAGGCCAACTACGCCATGCTGGTGGCCATCGCCAAGGGCCAGGAGCGGTTCGAGCCGGAGGCCATCGCCACGGTGTTGGCGGGCCTTATCGGCGTGGTGCTGATCATCGCCGCCACCTGGCTGCACGCTGGGCTGCTCGCCTTCGTGGCCTTGTTCGCGGTGGCCTGCCTGATGTTGAACCTCTTCAACCGCGTGGCCTATCGTCGCTACTGCCGTGCAAGCGAAATGGGCCAGGTGCCGCCGGCACTGCGCACGCGGATCAACGTGCATCTTCGCCTGACTGCCGTGCTGGTATTGCTGGGCTCTCTCAAGGCAGGCACCATCGAGGTGTTCCTGCTCAATGCGCTGGCCTCGTCGACGGCAGTGGGATTCTTCGCCATCGCGCAGACGCTCACCCGCGGCGCCGTGCAGCTGTTCTCGGTGGGTCTTACCGCCACCTTGCTGCCTTATATGGCGCGTTCCTATGGCGAGCGCGGCCAGGAACACGCCGCCCGGTTCCTGTCCGAAGCCACGCGCTTCTACTGGGCGGTGGGCCTGGCCATCGCCGGCATCGGCGTGGTCACCACCCCGGGGCTGGTGACACTGTTATACGGCCAGAAGTATGCGCAGGCCATTCCGGCCATCGAGGCTACCCTGGTGTTGGCAGGCCTGTTGCTGATCGGCAACGGCATTTCGGCTTTCCAGACCGTGGTGGACCGCCAGGCCGACCGCGTGCGCATTACGGTGCTTGCGCTGGCGGCCAATGTCTTGCTGGGTCTGCTGTTGATTCCTCCCCTGGGCCTTGCCGGTGCGGTGCTCACCTACGCCGGCACACGCGTGACGGAACTGGCGCTTGCGGTGTACTACCTGCGCCGCGCCACGCGCGGTGGCATGCCACTGGCGGCGATGTCGCGGCTGCTGGCAGTGGCGCTGCTTGCCACGGCCATGGCCTGGGTGGCCGGCAACGCCACTCCCGGACGCTTCGGCTTCGTGGTGGGGGGCGCGGTATTCACCCTGGTGTATGTGCCGGCCAGCGTGCTGGTTCGCTATTGGAACAACGACGACATGCTGATGATCGGGGCGATCACGCGGCGGCTGGGGCCACCGGGCCGCTGGCTGATGGCGGTACTGAAAATGCTGCAGGGGCCAGCGAGGGCATTGCCATGATCTACACGTCCGATGCACGCTTGCCGCGCCTTGTCCTGGATTCGGTGCAGGAGCTTTCCACCATGCAGGGCGAGCTGGCACGGCTGGCGGAGATGCCTGGCGCGGCATCCTCGCCCGTGCAACACCCTGACTGGCTCGCTTATGAGCTGGCAAGCCGCGGTGACCGGGTGCGGGCGCATATCGTGCTTGCGCGCGACGACCGCGGCCGGCTGCTCGGCTACGCACCGTTCCTGGTGGAAGACCACCATGCGCGGATCGCCTTCGGCGACCATCGCTTGAAGGTGTACCGGGGGCGCGTCATGCGCCTGCTCGGTAGCGGGGTGGTAGCCGAGCCATCTGCCCGCACGGCGGCGGAGGCTGCGATCGCGACGCTCCTGCGCGCCGACCCCAGCGCATCGGTGTTGCGTATCCAGGAGACCACGCTCCCCAATACCTTCGTAGAGGCGCTCACCGGCTCCCGCCGGGGCTTTACAAGCGTTGCCGCGAATCTTCTCGAGCAAGTGAACTGGACCATCGCGCCGCAGGCCGATGCTGCCGGCTGGCTGGCTGTCATGGACGCCAAGAAGCGCAACGACCTGAGCCGCCGCCTGCGCAACGTGTACAAGAAGCTTGGCGATGGTGCCCGGCTGCGGGTATTCACGACGCCTGCGGAGATGGATGAATATTGTGCCTTGATGAACCAGGTGTACGCCCGTAGCTGGCACGCTGATGCCCAGGCGATCGACTGGAATGAAGCAGCCAGGCGTGCATGCTTCACCACGCTTGCCGCCAGCGGGCGTGTCGTCGGGCACATGTTGCTGCTGGGCGAGCGGCCCATCGCTTATGTACATGGTTATCGCCTTGGTGGCCGATACCTGCTCGACGACACAGGTTACGACGAGGCTTTCGCGGCACTGGGAGTGGGCTCGGCCCTGGTGTTCCAATCGGTGCAGGATCTCATGGCACGCCACCCGGGGGAGACCATCGACTTCGGCTATGGCGACAACCAGTACAAGCGCGTGCTGGCCACCGAACAGGCCGAGTGCGCCTCGCTTTACCTGGTTCGCGGTCCCATGGCGCGTTTACGTTTTGCTTTGGTCGGGCCGATGCGCGTGGCCTATCGCACGGCGCGCCGCCTACGCCATAAGTGACGCCAGGTTGATCAAGGCGCCGAGGGCGTCAGGCCCGCGCCGTCATCAAGCGATGGCGAACAAGGCGGTAAACGGGGCCGGCGAAACGCTTCAGTGGCTTCTTGGTATTCCACAGCAGCCACTGCCGGAAGCGGGCAAGGCCGTCGCCATTGGCCAGGGCCACCGCTACCGAGGCGCTCATGCCACGCCACAGCGCATAGCGGCCGATCACCAGGCAATCGCCCACACGGTGCGTGCGCACCGTGGGTTCGGAAGTAAACAGCGTGCGGATACCGGCGGATGCCGCCGATGCCGCCACGGCAGGGGAATAGAACCCGCCCGGTATCGAGGCAACGGTCACCGGCGATCCCAGGATGCCCTCAAGTATGCGCACGCTGCTGCGCCACTCAGCATCCAGCGCCCCGGGTGAAAGCCGGGAAATCTCCGCCGGATGGGTGTGCGAGTGGCTGCCCACCACATGGCCGGCGGCATGCAGTTCGCGTAGCGCGTGGGCATCGACAAAGCCCGCGGTACCGATGCGCGAGGTGGTGATGAAGAAGTGACCGCGCATGTCGCGGCGCATCAGTTCCCGGCCGATCGCGGCGGCCGAGGCCCCGCCATCGTCGAAGGTCAGCGCGTAAGGGGTAAGGGTGCCGAAATCCAGCCGCGTGCGTTCGAGCGCATTCATATGGCGGGCGAAATCGTCGGCGTCGAACTTGTACCGGCCGGCGGCCGCGCCGGGGAAGCCGCTGCTGTCGCTGGCACCTGGTGCCACCACGTCGTGGTACATCAGGGCCACGCGGTGACCGTCGCGCCGCGCCGCGCGTTTCCAGGCAATGTAGCGGCTTAGCCATGGCTGGCCCCAGTCCGCACCCGCGCGGTGGTTTGTATCCACCGGCTTCGCGGTACCGGCGACGATTTCCTTGAGTTTCACTCCCACCGCGTCGAGATTTTCATGCACGGCGCGATACTGGATGCGTACATGGCTCTCGACGCGCTCGTCAAACGCATAGCCGTAGTGCCCATAGACCGGGCCGGTATCCACGCCGGCATCGATCTTCAGCAAGGTCATGCCCACCTTGCCCATGTCGCGGCGCGCCAGCGCCCAGAAGCAGCCGTGGGCGTTGCGGTATTCCGGGCAGATGCCAGGGTGCATCACGAAGGTGCCGTTGCGGGCCACCGATAACGTCTTCTTCTTCAGCAACTGCTTGGCGCGCGCCAGCACGATGTCGGGCCGCGCCTGGCGAAGGAAAGCGAGCACCGCCTCGTCATTGACGTTCGGCGCCTCGATGGTGGGGACTTCGCCGGCCATACCGTAGCGCACGCGCATGGCCTGGACCGTGGCCGCCATCCATGTCGCATCGCTCCGGTGGGCGAGCTTCTGCCACAGGCGCATGGCAAGGACATCGGTGAACCGGACCACGCCCACCCGCTTCAGCTCCCGCTTGATGCGGGCGGTCTTCTGCGCGCGTGTTTCTTCCAGCAGCACGATACCG